>CAZQCO010000052.1:6284-27941 GCA_964592225.1 uncultured Bacteroidales bacterium | reverse complement strand
GTAAAAGGAATGTAAAATTAGTGATTCTTCAAAATATCAAATAAACTATTTGATGAACCTTGAAAAAGCTTATCCGAAGGTCTGTATTCATAACAGTAATGATTTTACCTGAGAACACCCTCAGCATTCAGTTTACATAAAGTGATTACACTTCTGTTATTAACAAAGTTTGAGCCTGTAATAATATATCCTCCATCGGAGGTAAAATCAAAACCATTCCCCTGATACGATGTTCCATCGCCTGCATAATAATAGGACGGATTATCACCGCTCAAACTGGTTTTTAAAATCAGCATATCCCCAAAAGTTTCTTCATTGGTTGAAGTTCCAACCACATACAGGGAATTATCATGAATGTATAAATCGCTGGCTGTATTTACCCTGCGCTCGCCAATACCTTTTTCCCATATGGAACGTCCTGAGTTATCTATTTTCATCAGATAAATCTGTGAACCACTCCCCTGGGTAGGTTGTACATTACATAAAAGTATATACTCGTTCTGATTAAGAGCTTTTATTGCTACTGCTTCCGAACTTGTTCCTAAAGGATCATAATGAGGGATGATAGGAGAACCCCTGCCATCCCATTGCATCACATATAATTTCTTTACTAACTGTTGAGAGGTTGTCTCCCTGTATGCATATCCTGCTAAAAAATAACTGTTCCCTTTCTGTACTATCGAAAAGGCAACTTCATCCGGCTTTAAACCCTTAAAATTAAAATTCACCAAAGTTCCAGCGGCATCGACCTCAATAAAGAGGAAATCCTTTCCTAGCACGTCAGTGCTATCGGTATAACCGGTTAATACTATGTGGTTATTATCAAGCACGAGCAGATCATACGCTTCATCATCTAGACTGCGCCCATATGATTTTGTCCAAAGTGTATCTCCGATTGAATTGATTTGCACCAGGAATACATCCAAATCGCCTGATTCAACTTTTTGAGTGGATCCGGCAATAAAATATCCAGAAGAGTTGTTGTGTTTGATAACATATCCGAAATCATCCCATTGCCCACCATACATGGTAATGGGAGCAATAGAATTGCCATATTTATTAGTCTGGATTAGGCAAATATCTTTCCCCCTTCCAGGATTTTCAATATTACCCATGATCAGGTAACCATCATCTGTTGTAATTACCTGCATTCCCTCATCTTTCAAACCGCCCCCGTAGAATTTCAGAAACGAATCGGACTGTTTATCTGATATTTCATAATTATCGCATGAAATACTCATCAAAGTAATAATTGAGATTAATATGAGTATTGTTGCCTTCATCATTATGCTGAATTAAAAACGATTTTTCTTTGATTGATATATCGAAAAATGGTAGCCGAAAGATATACTTATGTAATCGAGTTTAAAATCATCGTCGACATAGAAATACCTGCTTGAAAATCTTGGGATAGAGTACCTGTCTCCAACTGACATATTATTTAAACCCACCTGATATCTTATATCGAGCACAAGAAATCCCCGGGGTATCTTATATTCTAATCCGGCGCCTATTACAGCCGCAAAATAAAGATTGTTTCTTTTATCACTGATATCTTCAAAAGTTTCGGAAATTGTCTCTATTTCCGGTTGTGATCTTGAAAGTGTAAGACTGGCATTATTTAAAAATCCGAAAGATCCTCCCAACCTGCCAAAATAATTCAGATTGCCCCTGCCAAAGCTATAGGTAAATGACAAAGGGATCGTAATCAGGGTCAACCTCTCTTCGGCCGATAAATCGGCAAATGACGATTCCTGCGATGGAGACAATGTGGTTGTTTTTTCTCCGGATGAATAATTATTGATAGAATATATAAATCCAATATTACCGTTAATATTTTTCCATAGGTTACGGCTCACACCAAATCCGATCTGAAATCCGGTTCCTATTCTATCCGATTCTTCAGTCTGACTAATATTCATTGCCGAATAATGTTCAATTATACGTCGGTTCGAGAAAGTAGGACCGAAAGTTAGATTCAGAGAATAAAAGGAAGAAGTTTTATAGGATTCAAGCAAATACACAAATTCAACCGGATCATTGGGCATTATTTCATATTCAGGGAATTTTTTTAAAAACTCATCCATCATTTTCTCGGCAGCAAACTGATCGTCATCAAAAAGGTAGGCCAGGATAATCAGTTTATAAGCTTCGATACGCTGTGTACGAGTAAAACCCGATATCATACAGTCATTTAAAAGATCAGGGATATCATCGATTAGTCCTTGCTCATAAAGCTCTTTTGCTTCACGCAGCGTATTCAAACAACTTTTCTGGCTGTAAATTATTAGATTTTGAGAAATCAATACAATGAAAAATATTATATGCTGCAGCTTCATTATAAATTTGAATAACGTAAATCTATTTAAATAATCCAATTGTTTTACCTGTACCCGGTTTTTTTATTACTTTATACATCCTATTATTCTAATTGATATTTGCGCACGTTCTCTGATATTCGATATCCATTCCAACATAAATATCCCATTCCTGATCGGTAAAATTTCGTGAAACATAACTGCAAACCTGCTCGGCATAATACCTGGTTTGAGTAGCCCAATAAAATATTTCGCCATTCTCGCTAGATGTCACCAGTGAACGTCCATCAGGACTAAATGCTATGGCAAGAGCCCAGGATTCGTGTTCTGTAATCACAACCGGAGTTTCAGTAAGTTTACTGGCATTCCATATTCGAATGGTGCCATCGTAACTGGAAGTCGCCAGTTGAGAATTATCCGGACTATATGCTATATCCTGAATTCTGGCATTGTGACCTTTGATCTGAGCAATTTTTCTTGATGAGACCGGATCGAGTATAATGATGTTCCCCGATTTATCACCAATTGCAAGACGTGAACCTGTACTATTTAAAGTAATAGCATTAATGCCCTGATCTTTATTATCAAAAATAAGTCGTGCATCTCCGTTTGCAATGGTCCACCGGACCAATTGGCCATCGTCGGTTCCGCCATAAACATAATTTCCATCTCTGGATACGGCAATTGCCCGAATACGCGATGAGTGGGTAATAATGGTCCTTTTATCGCCGTTCAGCAGGTTCCAGTACATTATTGTTTTGTCGCTGCCAGTTGATATTAGTATGTCTTTACCTTCAATGAATTCTAAATCGACGACTGCACCTTTGTGAGCTTCTATTAACTCGGGTTGTACATTCGGTTGATTCAGATTAAAAATTTGAATAATAGATGTGCCTGTTCCACATGCTAACCAACGACCTGTTGAGCTAATGGCCAGACTACGGTTTGAAAAGTTATTGTGAAATACCAATTGGGGTTTAGTCGAACTCTGAGTCAGGTCCCAGCGTAATATATTTCCATCAGCACCTGAGCTATAAAAAATACTTCGATTGGGAAAAAAAGCAAGAGATTTTATAGAACCCTCGTGACCTTTGAGGGCATTATAATTTAAACCCTTATTGGCAACAAAAACGCTGTACAATCCCTTGTATATATCAGGTTGATTATTAATGCCACTATACTGAAGATTGAAAATATATGCCTGATATGCCAGCAATCCTTTGATATTCTTATCATCGACCTGTTGCGCTTTAATTGCCATGGTTTGAGCAGTAGTTAGCATTCTCTTACGCATTTCCTGACTGGTTGCCTGCTCAGCTTTGCTTTGCTCTTCCAGAGCCTGTTGTGCCCTTAATTGGGCAAGTTCTCTCTCTCTTCTGGCCTGATCAGTTGTTATTTTCAACACTTCACTCTGCTGTTTTACCTCGTCAACCATCTCATAGGCTACCTCAGCTTCTTGTTTTACTTCACGTAACTGAAGCATAGCTATCATTTGGGCCTTTTCAGCTGAGTCTTTTCCAATTAAGGCTCTCAAACGTTCCAGCTCTTTGACATCCTTTTCCTCAACTGCCACATCTTTTTGTTGTTCCATAATCGTTGCATATGCTTCGGCAAGTTGAGTCTGCTTTTGTGCTTCATTTTTTTGATTCAACGCATATGCCATCAACGCCAAAAAAGCTATTGCAAAGACACCCATCGTAGTAGCAAAACGCCGGGTACGGTTGAGTGTTCGTCGCTGAAGTTTAACTTTATTCTGTTCCTCCTGTAAAAATTTCTTTTCACTTGCATCAAGAAATACCATTACTTTCTCAAATGCCGGATTGTATTTCTTTGCCCATGCCAGTGAAGGTTTTTGGTTTTTTTTCCAGTTTAGGGCCAGCTGCAAATCCGGTGGTCGCCATAATCCTGTTTTACCCAGTTGAAATAGGGAGGCAGCCTCGGACAAACGCATATACATTTGTACCGAATTTGTTTCCTCTTCAACCCAACCTTTAAGCCTATCCCATACCCTCATTAAACTTTCATGTGATATATCAATTACCGTATGATCAGTTAGTTCTATGTGTTCTGCCGGTATAACAAAAGATCTTCCCCTTGAACGAAATTCATTTACGACAGTAGTAACAGCTTCAGTTCTTGCCTGTGCAACATCAGCAATTTCCTTAATCGTTGCAGGATGTCTGATCCCTTTATTATCGGAACTTTTTTCAGTGAGAGTTTTGAACATGCTTTTACAGATAGCTTTACCCTCTTCGGTAAGCACTTCAAAGGCTTCATTTGCATGCATGGATAGTGCATTCTCCATTTTTCCGGCTGCCTCATAATCGCGTAAACGCAGAGCAGTACCCGGTTCATTATATTTGTTCCAGAATTCCCATGTTCGCATCATAGCATGTTGAAGCACAGGCAACTGATCGGAACCCTCACTAATTGAATTTAATATTTCCTGATAGAGCTGAGGATCCATTTCTGCACCTGCAACGGCAATTGGTCCCAGAATAGCACTGGAAAAATCATCACGTGTCATCTGAGGTACCAGAAAATTGCTATCGTTGATTAATGCAGTAAGACCTTGAAATTGGCTGCACTCTCCAACAAAATCTGAGCGCATGGTAAGCACTATATAAATCGGCAGTTTGCGCTGATGAACTGCATTTACCAGTAACTTGATGAAGGCTTCTGTTTCGTTTACAGTTGTAATTTTATCATCCCTGCTTTCCTTGAAACGAAAAAGTTCTTCGAACTGGTCAATAATCAGCAGGAGATTTTCATTTTTTTGAAGCCCCATTTGTGCAATAGAATCAACCAGCCCAAATGAATTTCTCCTAAGAAGCGCATATACAATGTTTCTTGTTGTGGATTGTATTTCGTCATTCGAAGTTTCAATATTTTGTGTTTCAGCATCAGCAATAGCTTCGGCCAGATTAAGCACCGGCTGATTTCCGGGACGGGTTGCAATTATTCTCCAACTGGAACCGGCTCCCGTAACAAATCCACCAAAAAGAATGGGTACCAATCCGCAATAGATCAGGGATGATTTTCCACTTCCGGATGCTCCCGTAACAGCTGCAAAATGATTCTTGGCAAGATACTCCAGTATAATCTCACTCTGCCCTTCACGCCCGAAAAATAGATGGCTTTCTTCAATGCTAAAAGCCCTCAATCCCGGAAATGGATTTTGTTGCTCACCCAGATTATATTGTGCCTGTACCTTATTAGTGATCATTCGGAAATTAATTTTTGTAAGATCAGTTCAGGTTCAGTGTTCTTACTATTCAATACTACAACTTTAGCTTTAATCATCCTTACCAAATCTTCATCAGGTATAAGTTTTGTAACTATTACTACTTTTTTAAAAGGTTTGGTCCTTCCAATTCCCGGCGATTTAATTATATCGCGAAGTTTGCTATTTAGCCAGAACTGATTTTCACTTAATTGAAATATAACTATGGCATCGGCATCGCGTAAAAATTGGAGATGTCTGGCATAAATGCCAACCTGTACTCCAAAATCGAGTTGCATAACTTTGAGTCCTGATAATGTCAGTGTTGAATAAAGATCTTCGAATTCATGCAATTCATCTTCCTCGGTGAGTATGTAAACTTTAGAGATATTTTCATATTCTATCCTGACTGTGTGATTTGAATTCTCTAATTTTGATGAAAGAATTGTCTTGAAGGTTTCAAGAGGACTTTCGATAATCTCTGTATTGATTGTTGCATCGTCCCGGCGCATTCGCTTAAGATATAATGCTTGTCGTTGATCACTTATTTTACTGTTTTGAGGAATCCAAATAAATCGATTAATTCTTGAATTCTCATCTTTTTGCTGGTATTCCCTGATAATCCGATTCTGATAATCGGGAAGCGAATATTTTGTGCCCTTAAGCATTTCACCGTACTGTGAGCCCATCAATTGAACTACAGTATCCGCTTTATCCAGATTTTGAATTAATGCTTTCTCAAACTCTTCACCTATTTGAGGTAATCTATTATAAGGCAGAACCCTGAACCCATAGTGTTGTAATTCTCTTTTGATATCTTCACGTGCCTGTTGCTGGTCAAATGTTGTAAGTCCAAGAAATACAGAGCGTTGCTTATAATTACTTTTACTCTCAATCCCTATGTTTTCGAGCTGTAATGAAGATGCAATATCATAAGCCAAATCGAGTAACCTGCTATAAAGAATTGTTGACTTATCGCTTGATTCAAAATCAAGACTCTTAATTTTTCGATTGTGAATATTTTTTTCAAAAAAATCGTACGACAGGAGATCATCCAGACAAGGTGGTGAAATTGGATTTTTTGATGGCTCAAGACTGATTCTGAAGATTTTACTATAACCTTCAATCTGGTTGGTTTTTTCGATTTCCATCAGGTCGCAAATATCTTCCAGTTCTCTGATATAATCAGTATCCGATTCGAATTCAGGATGTGTAAAGAAAACTGCTAATTTGGAATCATGAATCATTTGCCGGTAATTGGACTGATCAAAATTATTCTCCCCTTTCCAGACAATAGTTATTGTTTCCTTAAGCATCCGCAAAATAGTAAGTTTTAACTTACTGACAGCTGCTTCAGCTATCTGGTATAACTTCGCATCAGTGTTGATCAACTGAGTAGGTAAAGTAATATATATATCGTTTTTCTTACTCATTCCTTAACTTGCAAATTTAAATTGTTCAACACAACTCAGGACACAATTAGCAACTTCGGCATGATCGAAAAGGAGCATTTCGATGGTATTATTGTCAATTGTCAAAAGTATGGTTTCTTCATCAAATTTTATATGGCTAATTCCGGAATTCACTAATACACTTGAATAGAATAACTTGAACTCCTGATTTTCAACCATATGTATATCTGCACTCTCCAGGCTGATGCTCCCGCTAACCAATAAGAATAATGCATATTCTTTTGCATACTGACTAAGATTAACAGTATCGCCGGATTTAAATCGTACTTCATTTAAAGCCTGTGCTATCTCAATTAAAATTCCTTCTCTCAACGAAGATAATTTGTCGGAATTCTTTACTATTTTAAATTTTTCAATAAGCAGTAGCTTATCATCATTCTCCACCGACAGAAGCGTTTCCTTCAGTTCAAACTGAATTTGGCTATCGAGCCTCTGAGAAACGCTATCATAGAGCTCAGGATCCATTTTATGGATAACCGTTGCAGCTACTTCTCTTAAAAGACGATTTGGATGAAAGAGGTTTGCAATTAATTCCTGATTAACCTCAAAGTCAGACATCTCAAGCGCAAGCTGCATAGCGCATATACGAGGGTATATCGACAAGATGTTATAGTCGCGGATCAGTGTTGAGGAAAGTATTTCCTGATCAGTCATACTTTCAATTGGAAAATAGTATTGCAAGCGACTCACACGTTCCTTTGCTGAGATATTTTCAATAACAGGAAAAAGTACAGGTTTAATATCTTCATAAACAAAATGATCAAGCATTTCTATGGCATGGCTGATATCGGATGAAGATCCTAGTTCGAGCAACTCCTGAATTTCCTTAATAGTGCGTGCATTATAGGCCAGGGCAAGTAAATTGAAAAGAAGGTCGTTGTTGCTGTGTATTTCTTCCATATAGGCTTCTTTTAATTCATTAAAACGACCCCTTTCAGGAAGTGATGTATATACTAAATAGTCCCAACCGATAACATTAATAGTACGAACAATAACAGTAAGAATTCGATGTATACTGATTGAATTTGCCTGAAAATTAGCTTCATGAAGCGCTGCAATAGTGTCGAGAGTGACTCTTCTGCTTTGGTTTTCCAATTTATTTAATAATAACTCGATAGCTTTGGGGGTCCCAACCTTGCCATAAATACGTATGACACGTGAAAGAATACCGTCATCAGTATTCGGATTAATAAACAAGCGTTCCAGATAATCCAGTGCCGGATCTCCAATCTGGATAAGTGCTTCAAAGGCATATGCATGATAGTCAGGGGATGTGAGGAACTCAATAAGCAGGTATGAATGATCGGCACTACTCATCCTCGCCATAGCTTTTACAGCTGCGATTTTAACATCAGGTTCAAACTCCCTGGTTAAGTTTATAAGTGCAGAGGTATAGGTAACATCCTTTCGTGCACCGATGATATCAGCTGCCAGTACCCTGTCCTTAACATTGCGACTATTTACAAGCTGTTCCAGGTCGAATCCCTGAGTTAGCAGGACTTCTCTTTTTTGAAATTCTGTAATTATTTTAGAGAGCATTTCAGCAGATCCCTCAGAAACCGGTTGAATTTTTCTCAGTTCGGGCAATAATTCAAGCAACGATTCATCATTAATACATTGCAGTACATATTCCTGAATTGCCGGTTGAGGATTAGCAAGCATTCTGAGCAGACCTTTTTCATAGGTCAGGGGTTCAATCCTTGCAGACATCTGCATGGCATTTATTACCTTAATAGGATTGTCACCAACTAATATTTTTCTGATTTTTTCGGTATACGATTCAGATATTTGATACGTACCGCGACTAACACGAAGTTTTTTGTACGATTCCTGCAGCGCAGACTTATACAACTTAACTATTTTCACTGAAAACCAAAACCAGATTATTGTCAGGAGTACACCAAACAAAAGAAACAATATCAAATCGGAAATGAGTCGATAAATGCCAAGTAGAATGCCTCCGGTAATTGCTAGTCCCAGCATAACTATCATTCCCTCGACACGAGGGTAAATAATTTGCAGAAAACGAATATCCAAAGTTCTGTACAAGGTGCTGAAAGAAGGAAGTTGTATCACATTTTTACTCGTTTCATATGCAATTTTATTTATGCCAAACAAAATAATTAAATAGGGTAATGGATTAGCGTTACTGAACTTTCTGAGAATCAATGTACCTATTATAGTCAAAGCAAAGAATATGATTAATCCTATAGGTAGCAATACAAGACTATAAGGAGAATCGTATGAGTACAAAATACGATGAGCTAAGATTCTATCGATTAATAGAATGAAAATAAACATGATTCCAAGAAATAATCCATAGAACATGGAGAACTTTTCTATTTCAAAAAAGCGGATCTTTGATAAATTAATGAATCCGAAATGAAGGTAGAATCCCAGTATTGCTGAGATAAGTGCAAAGAACAACAGATTGCGAGTATACTTTGTGGACCAGAGAATAAAAAGTGATGAGCGGACCGGTACTCTATGTTCATTTTTATGATTAAATCCTTTGCTGGAATGATGGTAGATATTTAACGGAAACTGAGCCAGAAAGTATACGGCCAGAAATAGGGCCGTAATACCTATAAGAATGTGATAATCAAATACTTGTATTAAAAGAACAGTTGAAAATGCTGCAATTGCAACTCCTGTTGCCAATCCTGCCTCAAGGATGGGAAATATTCTTTTCGTTTGTTCAGGGAGTAAAATTTTCCTCTGATAGCGCCAGAATGCAAGTATTGCTAATACATTGACCGGGAATATAGAAACCAGTATAAAGAATGAACTTGAATCTCCCGGAGATAGAAAATAGTAAGTGATAAAAAAACCAACAACGATAAGAATTAAAAATGAAGTCAGAAAATGGAACAACTTGAAAGAAATGCGTTTATGTAAAAAAGAATAAATAAAAAAAAGTACAATCCCCAGACCTCCGGAAAAGATATAAACCATAGCAATATCTTTCTGTTCCCATTTTTCGAAGAAGAGTGCATGTGCAATTATATCATAAGAGCATAAAAAAATTCCGAGCACAAATGCAGTTAAGGTAAGCAACAAAGTGAAGGTCACTTCGCCGGTTCTAATATTAAGTCTTCTGAGCAATTTCTTGTGCATAATAACCTTTAATCGACAGCTTTTTAATTCCTCTTTGGTAAGTATCTATATTTTAGCGCGATAAAAATAGTAAATTGTTCGCGTTATCGTCATATTCCTTATCATAAGGTTTTATACTTTTACCCCTTAAAATAAGTGAATCATGTAAATTTTCGTCTGAAGACCCTAAACTAAAGAGCATTTTATATGTTCCATCCGTTAAAAATACATTGACTTATGTTCAATCACAACGTAATAGCTGATAAAAAACTTGAGCAGCGGAGAGAGATCGTTTTTATCCTCTTTTCAGGAGTATTTATCGGAACTCTGGCAATGCTGAATATTCTGGGTATTACCCGTCTAATCGATTTAAGTTTTGATTTCTTTGGTATCCATTTCCCTCTTAGGGTTTTCGTGGGTGTATTGCCCTATCCTATCACTTTTTTATGTACCGATTTCATTAGCGAATTTTATGGCAGAAAGCGAGCATCCTATGTTGTGTGGGTTGGATTTATCCTGAATCTGTGGGTGATTTTTATACTATGGATTGGAGGATTATTACCTCCTGTTCCTCAATTCAATCCTATAACAAATCTTCCGGCACCGGAAGATCCCAATTTTCTTTTTTATCAGCTTCGTCTGTATACTTTTTCTGCCACATCTGCTTCAATGATAGCTTATCTTACAGCTCAATTTGTTGATGTTCATGTATTTCATCTTCTGAAGAAAGCCTCATCTGGAAAAAGGTTATGGCTGAGGAATAATGGTTCAACCCTTACCAGCCAACTGGTCGATTCGCTCTCAGTGGTAATTATTACATTCCTTTTTACAAATGCCATTAAAATTCCGGAAGGGTATACCAGTTTTAAATTTCTGATGATTTTAATTGTATCCAACTATATTTTTAAGGTAGTAGCTGCCCTGTTAGACACCATCCCTTTTTACATAGGAGTAAGATTCCTATCCGGATATCTTCAGATTGATCCCATAAGTGAGTATAGAAAGTAGCTGAAATAAAGTATAGTTATGTCTGTTTACTTTTTTCGTTTATCAAATCAATCAACTTATCTACAGGAAGGTCTTTACTATCGATTACATACTTCGCCCTGAGGTAATGATGTTCGCAACGGTTTCTTATATCCTGAATATAATTCCTGAGTGCCTCATCACTCTTTTTCATCACTATGGGGCGGTCAACTGTTGCTGTTTTCAAACGGCTGACAAGTGTATCGTTATCGAGACGCAAATAAATAACTTCACCGTATTTTTCAATTAGGTTCATATTATCGCAATGACAAGGGGCACCACCTCCAAGTGCTACAACTACATTATCCATCTTCACTACTTCTTTTAAAGCTTCCCACTCCTTAATTCTAAAATCGTCATCTCCCAATTCGGTATACAATTCCGGGACTGTCTTTCCTTGTCGTTTTTCAATTACCTCGTCCAGATCAATAAACTGAAGTTTCATTCTCCGTGCTAACTTTCGACCCATCGTCGACTTGCCACTGCTCTTATAACCAATCAGAAAATATCGCATAAATACATGTGAATTTTAAAGTAATTTGATAACAACAAATTTATTGTTTTAGTTCGGTACAAAAAAACACCGGATCAAATCCGGTGTTTTTTTATAACAGTATTTTATTTGCTCTCGAGTTAAAAATTATTACTTCTTTGGCTTCATAGCCTGGTAGGCTATATGTTGCATATAGGCGTCAAGAATAATGAGGGCTGTCTGGGCTTCAACTACAGGCCACACACGCGCCACAATTGTGGGATCGCGACGTGTAACGGCTGCCAGTTCCTTATTTTCGAGGCTTACTTTATCGATAGTTACCTGAGGTTTGGCAATAGTAGGAGTCGGTTTCACAGCCACACGTGCCACGATATCCTGCCCCGTTGTAAGTCCACCTGTAATACCTCCAGCATTGTTAGAGTTGAATATTACTTTCCCGTTTTTAATACGCATGGAATCGTTACATTGCGAACCCGTCATTTTTGCTGCTTCCATACCACAACCAACCTCTACTGCTTTTACAGTTCCGATAGCCATTAAGCGCCCCAACTCGCCGTCGAGTTTTTTAAAAACCGGCTCTCCCATTCCTGCAGGTACGCCCGTGACGACAACTTCAACAACTCCACCTGAGGAATCACCTTCTTTCATAATGCGCAAAATTTCGTCATGCATGGTTTCTGCAAGATCGGCATCGGGACAGAAAAGATTTGGATTGATGCCATATTTTGCCTTGATTTCCTCTTCGTTATATACCGGTTTTTTGATGTCGGGGATACGTTTTTCCAGATCGGCAAGTATAGCAGCCTTTTCAAAGAATCTTAGATCCTGCCTTAATTTATTGGAGGCAAAAAGCTCCAAATAGATGGGATCGTATTGTTTACGAACCTCGCGATAGGCGGCTGCTTTCTTTTTTATTTCCGTAACTGACATTTCACCCATCCTGATTCCGGCAGCCTCACGAACAAAGGATACTACTTCAATACCATGATCCTTTAAAATTCGTTTGGCAATACACCCTGCCGCTACGATCGATGATGTATAACGCCCGCTGAAAAATCCTGCTCCAATGGAATCGTCCCATTCACCATATTTCTGATACGACGCATACGATGCGTGTCCCGGTCGCGGTGTGCGATTCGTGAGCTGGTATTGTTCGATATGTTCAAAATGACGATCGACATTGGGAATAAGTATTACCAACGGAGTACCATTTGTATACCCCTGGTTTTTAAAGCCGGGCATAGTATCGGCTGCATTCACACCACTATAAATAATCGGAACATCGGCTTCGCGTCTGGGTGATGTTAATTCACCCTGGCCAGGTTTGCGCAACATCAGTTCGACATATATCTCTTCCTCAGTGAAGAAATATCCGGGCGGTACTCCCTGTATATTAATTGAGAGCCCTTCCTGATAGGACCCGCCTGCAACTGTTGTTTTAAATAAAACTCCATGTGTACATCCTAGCATAGTATATTTTTTTTCATGATTAATTGATCTTTTTCAAATTTGCTCCCAGCGACTTAAAATCATCAATAAATCCGGGATAAGTAACACTGACAGACTCAGCCGTATCTACAACCGTTTCACCTCCGGCAGCCATTCCGGCAACCCCAAGTGCCATTACCATACGGTGATCGTTATATCCATGAACTTTGGTCCCCTGTAATTCACTGTTTTCAATAACCAATCCATCCGGTAATTCTTCAATTTTGGCCCCCATCTTTTTTAGCTCTGTGGTAATAGCACTGATCCTGTCGCATTCTTTCAACCTGGCTTGCTCCACATTAAATAATCGTGTTTTTCCCGATGCGTAACATCCAATAACAGCCAGAGCAGGCAGCGCATCCGGAGTATCGTTCATATCAATATCCATTCCTTTAAGAGCTTTCCCGGTAACCAACACTCCTTCTTTTTTATGAGTTATTTTAACACCCATTTTTTCTAGGAATCCAAAGATTTTTTTATCGCCCTGATGATCATTAAAGTCGAGTCCTTTTATCAGAATTTCCGATTGCGTAATGGCTGCCGCACAAAGCGCAAAAGTTGCCGAGGAAAAATCCGCCGGTATTTGTCGGTCAAATGCCTTATAACTCTGATTCCCTTTTATTTTGAACCATTCCAATCCTTTCTGTTCAAACTGAATGTTCTGGCTTCGAAGCCAGTCAAGTGTTATTTCAATATAGGGTTTTTCATGAAGATTTTCGACACGGATCTCGGTATCGGCCTTGGCTAAAGGAGTTGAAAAAAGAAGCGCGGTGAGAAATTGTGAGCTGATTCCATTTACCAGGGTATAACCTCCCATAATAGGTCCGCGAACTGTAAAAGGACATTTATTGTTAAGGGCCTTGGTGCTCACTCCCAGATCTTTTAATGCATTCAACAGGGGGGTCATAGGCCGTTTCCGTATGGAGGAATCACCGTCGAAAGTAATCGGGTGCGAACTTAGAGCAGCCAAAGCACTGAAAATCCGCAGACTTGTACCCGAATTTGCCACATCGACAAAACTTGCCACATTACTAATATTACCCCCTATACCATCGATTACCCATGTTTCATCATTAACTTTTACCCTGGCTCCAAATTCACCAGCAGCCATTAAGGCAGAACGTGCATCGGCTGATTCGAGTGGATTTCGTAAAAATGAGCGTCCTTCTGCCATAGTAGCAACAGCCACCGCACGTATAGTATGGGATTTTGAAGCGGGAATCAGTATTTCGCCACTTAAAACAGATTTGCGGGATATGAGTTTCAAACTATTCTTGCTTTAACCGGACGCAAAAATAAGGGTAAGTGAGAACTTTACAAAATTATTTCGTGAATATGGATTTCAATGTAATCCGACGAAATAAAATAGCTAGCCAATTTTAAAACTGAAATAATTTATTTTAATGAAAACTGCCTGTAATCAATTTGTACTCAAGTTAACTTTGCCTGATTTTTAAGGAGGTATGTCGACTATTTATATTAAGGAAGTTTTTATTCTTTGTGGTGTGCCTTACTTTGCCAATAGGTATTAATTCGTTGTGCATGATCTTTATCCGCCTGATTGAGTTTTTGAAAAATATCGCTGATGCTATCCTTTGCATCTTTCTCCATGAATTGTTGAAAATGTATCTCTCCGGCTGATTCTTCTATCTCTAATGCCAAATTGAAGGCCAGTTCACGATCAGGATTTTTAATAAAAGTATCCATTGCATCCCGTATCTTTTGGATCGATTTTTTAAGTACTTCCGGGTATTCTGGAAGCAAACCGGATGGAAATTTATCGAAACGAATGAAATCTTTTCCCGTTTTCAGAAGCGCTGCATGATTTTTTTCTTCTATGGCTATCCGGTACCAGAATGCCCGATCTTCATCAAAATAATCGGAAAACAGGCCATATAATTTTGACATATTTAATTCTAATTCAATGGCATCATCTATAAATTGCAGCATAGTATTTTTCATACAAATCGTTTTTTGGGAAGTAATTTATTTACTAAAATAAAAAACAAAATATTACCAGGTTTGTTTAAATCCGTCGATTCTATCGAAGAATTTCCGGTTGACTATTTACTGAGAAGCACTCTTTTTACTATAACTGTTTTATGGTCCAGCGTGATCCTGATGAAATAAAGACCTTCAAGTTGGTTGTCGTTTTGTAATTCTATATGATCTGAATTATAAAATTGAGAGGTATTCAGTATCTGACCATGCATATCAATCTGATCAACCTGGATATCCCGGTATGTCTGATCAAGTTCTATTTTAGTATAACTTCCTGAAGGATTTGGATAGACTTTAATTAAATCACTCTTACCATAATCTCTCACTAAACCTCCACTGAAAATTAATATTTGATATATACTAATATCATCGATCATCCAACCTTCCTTGGCCGACTCGGTATCATCACTAATAAAATTGAAACGCAGAATGATTGTATCTCCCGGAACAGTATAACCTTTTTTTGGTAAACCAAAAAAATGTACCCATTCCAATTTTGTGGATATCCATTCATCCGACCTCCCAGAAAAGCCCAATTCTCCGTTATTCAGAGTACTAATATTAAAATCAATTATTTCTTCATTGTATGCATAATAGGGAGTCATTATCTCAAAATAAGAATTATTATCTAAAAATACATTTCCCCATGTTTCTCCATTATCATAGGATATGGTTATGTATCCTCCATCAGATAGTGTGTCAGTATCGAACTTATGGTTGAATTCAATACAAAAATTACGGGATTCGTTGTAGAAGAAATAAGGACAGTTAAATTCACCAATCTTCAAATCAAAAAATGAGTGATTATTAATTGGATATGAATTAACAGAATCAGTTAGAATTGCTTTATCGCCTGAATAAGAACTATTAAAGTAAGGCTTCTGAGGTCGGGCAATCTGCCAAATGCATTTACCTGATGTATCTATTTTAATGTACTCATAGGGATTTTCAAAAGTTATGGTATCAAAATACGTTGTATCAGTATTGCCAAAAATTTGCTGGGTGACAAGCAGTAAAACCAGAAATACGGAAGCTTTCATTGAATTAGAATTTGTAAATCCTTTCAAAAAAATCAATTATAAAATTTCTGTTTACATGATGCTAAAACAAACCGGAACGTTGCGTACTGCAAATTGCATATAATACTATTAGAAGAAAATTACCCTAAAACTCAAGTGTCATTTGCTCTCCCCTCTTTTTTTCTTTTTCCTTATCCCTGCTTTTATCTTCCTCATCCATGGCATCATCCACCAGTGGCTCGTCATTTTTCTTTTCAATAATCAGTTCCACTTCGTCAGTCTTTTCAGCTTCATCCTCGATGACCTCCATAGCTTCTTCTTCTGCTGCCACAATTTCATCTTCAATAACTTCCATAACTTCTTGCTCTTCTGTCACAGTTTCATCTTCAATGATCTCCATGACTTCTTCTTCTGCCGGCACGGTTTCATCTTCAATGACCTCCGTAACTTCTTCTTCTGCCGGTATGGTTTCATCTTCAATTACCTCTAAAACTTTTTCTTTTACAGGTTGAGTTTTATCCTTAATGACCTCAGGAATTCCCTCTTCTTTGCTTCTAACAGGTTCCAGTTCTTCAACCTTTTTCACCTCATAACCCGATAAACGCTTACCTTTTGCTTTAAATCCTTTCACTGCAATGAACGATTCCACGTCGATTTCTTCCGGTTTCCGGTTCTTATGCTTTCCTCCAAAATGTAACTGAAGTCTTGGAAATTCTTCGATACTCATATGTACAAATTCACATTTGGCATCCTCAGGAAAATAATTCTGCGGTTTGCCATTGATATCGGCTACAAACCTTTTGATATAATGGTATCCCTGATCGACATCATAATATACCACGGTATATATGCGCTGTTCATCGAATTTCCGAATGCTTACAATACCCTCGTTAAAATGAGTAGCCAGATCAGGCTTGTAGGTACAGCAGATTCCTGACGAATAGAATACGATAATCCTGTCGACAGTCTGGAACTCCCCGATATATTCCCCTCTTGCTTCTGTGTTTAAACGCTGCACTTCATAGTCGAACCAGATCTTCTGCCCCCCCAGGGTAGAGCCAATCTTTTCTTTCAGATCAATCTTATGCACCGCATAACGTGTCAGGATATTTCCTATTGAGTTTTTGCCTTTAATGGCCAGCTGACTGAAATCAAAGTCGATATGCAAATTGCGCAGGCGGGGCCGGGGTTTATGAGTGACTTTAACGATCTCGGCCTCACCGTTCGGATTAACTGTCAGGTGCAGGATCTTTGAACCATTTTTACCCTTTGTCAGATCATATTCCTTATCGCGGGTAAGGCCTGTAATCGCAAAACGTTTGGCCATAATAACTCCGTTGGGTCCATCGCGGTAAACTACATTATATATTGTACGGCTATCGTTTTTTCTGAAAACAGCCGCATGTATAATTCCCTTCCCTACAAAAGCTTTATCGGCAGCTTTCGTGATCATATATTTGCCATCGCCGCGTATTACAATAATGTCATCAATATCTGAGCAGTCGCATACAAATTCTTCCTTTCGCAATCCTGTGCCTATAAAACCTTCCGCACGGTTCATGTATAATTTCTCATTCGCTACCACAACATGGGTTGCCTCTATGGTATCGAAGCTTCTGATTTCTGTTTTTCGTACGCGTGCCTTGCCGTATTTTTTCTTTATTTGCCTGAAATAGTTGATAGTATAGGGCACAATGTGAGCAATGTGATTTTTTATTTCGTCCATCTCAGCCTCAATACCTTTTATGTGTTCATCAGCTTTAAATGAACTGTACTTCGAAATGCGCTTAATAGGGATATTTGACAAGCGGACCAGATCGTCGTGCGTTACCTCGCGCCGGAGTTTTTTTACAAAAGGTTTCAGACTTTGATCGATAGTATCCAGAATTTCCTCTTCAGTTTTACAGGTTTTTATATTTTCATAGAGCTCATTTTCAATGAATATTTTCTCCAGCGAATACTCGTGCCATTCTTCCTCCAGTTCGCTTAATTTGATCTCCAGTTCCGATTTCAACAGTTTCAGGGTATTATCGGTTGAGTGTTTCAGAATTTTGGATACCGGTAAAAAATAGGGTTTGTTATTTTCAATAATGCAGGCATTGGGCGATATGGAAGTTTCGCAATCGGTAAAAGCGTAAAGGGCGTCTATAGTCTTATCGGGCGATACTCCGGGTGCCAAATGTATAAGAACTTCAACATTTTCCGCTGTATTATCGTCGATCTTTTTGATCTTGATTTTACCCTTCTCATTCGCTTTTACGATCGTATCAATAAGTGATGTTGTTGTCCTGCCAAACGGGACTTCAGTTATAGCAAGGGTTTTATTATCGATCTTCGATATTTTTGCCCTGTTTTTTATAACTCCGCCCCGTAGTCCATCATTGTATTTTATAACTTCTATCATGCCTCCGGTAGGTAAATCGGGATAGAGTGTAAAACTCTTCCCTTCCAGGTAGGCTATGCATGCATCGATCACTTCATTGAAATTGTGGGGCAGTATTTTTGAAGCCAGCCCGACGGCAATACCTTCAACTCCCTGCACAAGCAGTAAAGGAAATTTAACAGGAAGTGTTATGGGTTCCTTATTTCGTCCGTCATAGGAAAGTTTCCAGGATGTGGTTTTCGGATTGAAAATCACTTCAAGGGCAAATTTTGTCAGACGGGCTTCAATATAACGTGCTGCTGCAGCACTATCGCCGGTCAGAATGTTACCCCAGTTTCCCTGTGTATCGATCAGCAGATCTTTCTGTCCTATTTGTACCAGAGCATCACCTATGGAAGCATCGCCATGGGGATGGTACTGCATGGTATACCCTATAATATTGGCCACCTTGTTGTAACGTCCGTCATCCAGCCGGCGCATAGCATGCAAAATCCTCCGCTGCACCGGTTTTAAGCCGTCATCGATATGAGGAACTGCCCGTTCCAGTATAACATAGGAAGCATAATCGAGAAACCAGTCCTGGTACATTCCCGACAATTTTGTAACGTGCGTCGACTTCTGGTGATCGGCTAACTCCGACGCTTCCGGTGCTTCCTCTTCAGGTATACCCTCTATTTTTTCCAACTCGTCCTGACTCATATAGTTTACCCTGTATTATAATTAGGTTTCCACTAGATCTTCTTCCACATGAAGGTTATCTATTATAAATTCCTGGCGTTCCGGTGTATTTTTACCCATATAAAAAGGTAACAGCTGGTTTATCGTATCTTCTTTTTTCAGCGTTACTGGTTCAAGGCGCATATCCTTACCGATAAAATGCTTGAATTCATCGGGAGATATTTCCCCGAGGCCTTTAAAACGTGTGATTTCAGGATTGGTTCCCAACTTATCAATTGCTGCCTGTTTTTCCTCTTCACTATAGCAATAAATCGTATTCTTTTTATTTCTTACTCTGAAAAGGGGAGTTTGCAGTATGTATACATGTCCTCTTCTTACCAGTTCGGGGAAGAACTGCAGAAAAAATGTAAGTAACAACAACCGTATATGCATTCCGTCAACATCGGCATCGGTGGCAACTACCACGTTGTGATACCTGAGGTTATCGATATCCTCTTCAATATTCAGGGCTGCCTGCAGCAGGTTAAATTCTTCGTTTTCGTATACAATTTTTTTAGTTAGCCCGAAACAATTGAGGGGCTTGCCCTTCAGGCTAAAAACAGCCTGAATATTCACATCGCGCGACTTGGTAATGGATCCGCTTGCCGAGTCCCCTTCCGTGATAAAGATGGTCGATTCCAGCTTGCGTTCATCGTTAGAGGTAAGATGGATCTTACAATCGCGTAATTTTTTATTGTGCAGGCTCACTTTTTTAGCTCGTTCGCGTGCCAGTTTCTGAATGCCTGAAATAGCTTTCCTTTCTTTCTCCGAATCAAGTATTTTACGGTTCAATATCTCAGCTGTTTCCGAGTTCTTATGAAGAAAATTATCGAGATATTTTTTCAGAAAGTCGTTGATATATTTTGATACCGAAGGCCCCTGGGGTCCTACATCTTTCGACCCGAGTTTAGTTTTTGTCTGTGATTCGAAAACCGGTTCTTCGATCTTGATACTGATGGCTGCAATTATGGAAGCCCTGATATCGGAGGGATCGTAAATTTTATTGTAGAATTCACGAATGGTTTTAACATAAGCTTCACGAAATGCCGATAGATGAGTCCCTCCTTGTGTAGTATGCTGACCGTTGACGAAAGCAAAGTAGGTCTCGCCATACTGAGTCCCGTGTGTGAGGGCAATTTCCATATCATCTTCTTTCAGGTGAATAACAGGATAAAGTCCTTCTTCACTCATATTTTCTTCCAGAAGATCCAGCAAACCATTTTTCGAAAAGAATTTTTCGCCGTTCAGTTTTATAGTCAGACCGGAATTAAGATAAGTATAGTTCCTCACCAGGGCTTCGGTATAGTCCTCAATATAGCGGTAATTACCAAACAATTCCTTATCCGGAACAAACTGCACCCAGGTGCCGTTCTTCTCGGAGGTCGGTTCTTCAGGCATATCCTCTACCAGATTCCCCTCGGAAAAACAGACTGTCTTCACTTTACCCTCGCGGAAAGCTTTAATATCGAAACGTGCCGATAAAGCATTTACGGCTTTAATGCCCACTCCGTTCAGACCCACTGATTTTTTAAATACCCTGGAATCGTATTTGGCGCCGGTATTCATTTTCGAGACAACATCCTTCAGTTTTCCCAGGGGTATGCCTCTGCCATAATCGCGAACCGTAATGATATTCTCGTTAATAGTAATATCAATCTCTTTGCCGAAGCCCATCATAAATTCATCGACCGAATTATCGAGCACTTCCTTCAGCAGGATATAAATCCCATCATCTTTCGAGGAACCGTCTCCCAGCTTACCGATGTACATACCCGGACGACGACGGATATGCTCTTTCCAGTCCAGTGTACGAATCGAATCCTCCGAATAGTTTGCTACGGACATAATCAAACGCTTTGCAACAAATATATAGAATAAGCAATTGAGAGAGGAAATTGTTTATTAACCTAAAATCAACAGGTCTGGCTGTTGATATGTCAATAAGAGAGTTAGCCTGTTAAAAAATGAGGGGCAAATCCGTTATGGTTTTGCCCCTGGGTGTCAATCAATCAATAACTTTTTAAGCTTACCAAAGCTACAAAATCAGAAACATACTTGCAATATTTTTAGAATGTAACAGTTGAATTATTTTTTCAGTATCCCGGAATAGGTAAGTGCAGCCCCCATTATGGTTATATCTTTTAGAAGTGAAGACATAACTTCATTATTCCCACCGCTAATAGCAGGTATATGAATACCCGCAATAATGATTAGCAAGAATATAGCAAGCAGAAGTGAAGCCAGACGTGCTTTAATATTCAGTACTATACTTACCCCAGCCAGGATAAGTGCCAGCCCTGAAATATAAACGAGCCCTTCGGGAACGGGCCAGAAAGAAGGCATTGTTTCTGCCATCTGTGGCGCATACATAAAATGTAATGCTCCAAAAATAATTAAAGGAACTGCAAAAATGAATTTACC
>CAZQCO010000052.1:0-6184 GCA_964592225.1 uncultured Bacteroidales bacterium | reverse complement strand
AATCTACTACAAATATGCCCGCCTGGCCGGACGGACAGGAAAGTCCTACGGACTTTAGTTTATATTAAAAATCCCGTAGGGATTACATATTTGTAGAAATTTCAAAACGAGTTATAAAAGCGCACTAACTGATTACATAAATTGAAAACCCAACTTTATTTAGTGCGCAATATGCTTCACAATTCCAAAAGGATATAAATCAAAGTTGAAATTTTAAACAGGTTCCTAAAACCTCAGAAAAATTGATTGCATGCTAAGCAATCCAGGTAGCTACCTCATCCTGCGATGGATTTTTCAGCTCCAGTTTGTGCTTCTTATTGTATCCGCAAAGCTCCTGGTGCAATTTGGTATGCTTTTCCACCTTTTTAAGCGAAGCGATAGTTTTATAGCCCATTTTCTGTAAAGGAGCAATCCATTCCTGAGGAATCCCTTTTTCGATGTATTTTTCATTCCCATCGACAGTTTCTTTCTTCTCCGGACGCATCTGCGGGAAGAATAACACATCCTGAATGCTGGACTGATTGGTCATCAGCATGGTAAGCCTGTCGATACCCAAACCCATACCCGAAGTGGGAGGCATTCCATATTCCAGGGCGCGGATAAAATCATCATCGATATACATGGCTTCGTCGTCACCCTTCTCCGAAAGTCGCAGTTGTTCCTGGAAACGCTCACGCTGATCGATGGGATCGTTCAGCTCGGAATAGGCATTGCACAATTCCTGTCCGTTCACGATCAATTCAAAACGCTCTGTCAGTTCGGGATTATCGCGGTGCTTTTTACAAAGGGGCGACATTTCCACCGGGTAATCGATAATAAAAGTAGGCTGAACCAGATGATCCTCCACCTTTTCACCGAAAATAGTATCTATGATTTTTCCTTTGCCCATCGTAGGATCAATTTCAACGGAAAGATCCTTGCATACTTTTCTTAACCCGTTTTCATCCATTCCCGAAATATCAATTCCGGTATACTCTTTGATAGCCCCCAGCATAGTCAGGCGTTTAAAGGGCCTCTTAAAATCAATCTCCTGAGCACCGACAGGGACTTTTGTGGTTTCATGCAGTTTAAGAGCTACCTTCTCAATCATTTCCTCAGTAAAATCCATCATCCAGTTATAATCCTTATAGGCTACATAGATCTCCATCACCGTAAATTCCGGATTGTGTGAGCGGTCCATGCCCTCGTTCCGGAAATCTTTTGAAAACTCATACACCCCTTCGTAACCTCCTACAATTAAGCGCTTCAGGTATAGTTCATTGGCAATGCGCAGGTAGAGCGGCATATCGAGTGTATTGTGATGCGTAATGAAGGGTTTGGCAGCAGCACCTCCCGGTATGGCCTGCAATATTGGAGTTTCCACCTCGAGATAACCCCTGGAATTATAAAGCTCCCGCAGGGAATTTATAATTTGGGTACGCTTTTTAAAAACTTCCCGTACTTTCGGATTCACTACCAGATCGACATAGCGTTGCCGGTAGCGGAATTCCGGATCGGAAACCGCATCATATACCTTACCGTCCTTTTCTTTTACCACCGGCAAGGGTCGAAGCGATTTGGCCAATAGGGTCAGTTTCTTTACATGAATCGATATTTCGCCCATCTGGGTAATAAAAACAAAACCTTTTACACCGATAATATCGCCAATGTCCAGCAATTTCTTAAACACTTCGTTGTAAAAACTTGTATCCTCTTTATCACAAATATCATCGCGTGTTATGTAGAGTTGAATGCGCCCCGTTTCGTCCTGCAGTTCGGCAAAGGAGGCCTTCCCCATAACGCGTTTGCCCATCAGTCGCCCGGCAATCGATACATCCTGAAAGTTTTTTTTGGCGGCATTGAATTTTTCTTTGATCTCTTTCGATGTGGTAGTAACAGGAAACTCTGCTGCAGGAAAAGGATCAATTCCCAAAGTACGCAACTCTTCCAGTGCTTTTCTCCTGATTTGCTCCTGTTCGCTTAATTCGTGAAGGCTCATTGAATGATTATTTATAAACTGATGCAAATATAAACCCAAAATCCTCATTCTAAAACTCTTTCCTTTTTAACTGGAAAAAGAATGAAGCCTGAATATTCTATCAAACTTTTTCCCCAGTCAATAGTTATGAATATAACCTAACTTCGTCATAAAGAAATTTAATAATGAGTTCCATTACTGAAAAAAGACCCCGCCTGCCCCACTGGATGAAGGTTCCCATGCCCCATGGCGAAGACTACTCAAAGGTAAAGAATTTGATACTTCAGCAAAAGCTTAACACGATATGTGTCAGCGGTAACTGTCCGAACAAGGGGGAATGCTGGAGCGCCGGTACGGCTACCTTTATGATACTGGGAGAAAAGTGTACCCGCAACTGTAAATTTTGCCAGGTGCATACCCTGAAACCTGATCCTGTCGATCGGGGCGAACCCCTCAGGCTGGCAGAAGCCATTAAGTCGCTTAAGCTGCGACACGTGGTACTTACCTCTGTGGCCCGCGACGAACTTCCCGATGGCGGCGCCAGGTTCTGGGCCACCACCATACAGACCGTAAAAAAAATGAATCCTTCGATAACCATGGAAGTGCTAATACCGGATTTTCATCGCGGGAACCTTGCCCTGGAACTGGTTATCAATGAAAAGCCCGAAGTGATCTCTCACAATATCGAAACAGTAAAACGCCTCACTCCGGCTGTCAGATCCATGGCCCGCTATGAGCAAAGCCTGGAATTGCTTTCCTACGTGTCCCGGTCGGGCACCATTGCCAAATCAGGGCTGATGCTGGGACTGGGCGAAACCGAAGAAGAGGTTCTCGAGGCCATGGACAATGTGCTCCGGGCCGGGGTAAAAGTTTTCACCATTGGGCAGTACCTGCAACCCTCGAAGGAACATTACCCGGTGAAAGAATACATTCATCCCGATGTCTTCCAGCGGTTGAAAGAAACCGGGCTGAAAATGGGTTTCCAATATGTGGAAAGCGGCCCGCAGGTGCGCTCCTCCTATCATGCCGAACAACATATTCATGCCCGCTAAGCCATGCAGCATACTATGATATACAACGATATAGGCCTGAAGGAATACAAAGAGGCCTGGGATTTCCAGGAATCAGTACATGCCGGGGTGCTTACTGCGCGGGAAAAAGATAAATCTTCAGCACAGGCAGGCATGCTGATCTTTTGCGAGCATCCCCATGTTTTTACCCTGGGGAAAAGCGGGCAGCAAAACAACCTGCTGATCAATGATGAGTTCCTGAAAAAAATAAACGCCTCCTACTACCGGAGCAACCGCGGTGGCGATATCACTTACCACGGCCCCGGACAGGTGGTGGGCTATCCCATCTTCGACCTGGAGAAACTGAAACTGGGGGTTAAGGAATACATTCACCGTATGGAAGAGTCCATAATACTGACATTGAAGGGTTATGGAATCACAGCCACCCGTTTGGAAGGAGCTACCGGCGTATGGCTGGAAACGGATACGCCCAAGGTTAGAAAAATCTGTGCCATTGGCGTGAGGGTAAGCCGGGCCATCACCATGCACGGCTTTGCATTAAATGTGAATACCGATCTGAGCTATTTTTCTTATATCAATCCCTGCGGCCTGCCCGACAAGGGGGTTACTTCCCTGCAAAAAGAACTGGGCCGGCCCATAGATTTCAATGAAGTGAAAGAAAGACTTAAGAAAAATATGCTTGCTGTGTTTGACCTGGAGTTAGAATAAAAACGTAAAGCAGGAAATAAATCACTTTTTAAAATTCCGGCAGTAAAATCATCGCTCCAATTTTACTAACTTAGTGGGCCGCAATCACGGGTATGAAATCTTCCGCCTTTGGCGGGATTGTTCAACTTACAAATTTCAATGCACTATGTTTTTGAAATTTTAGTTTCACGAATAAAGGGTAAGGAGACTGAAATAAGCTGCCGATGAAGAAATACTGGAAAATCATAGAGAGTGGTCAGCGTAGCGATATTGAGAAACTCATCTACGAGCTGAACATCAGTTATGTACTGGGGAACCTGCTGATACAGCGGGGCATTAACAACTACGAGCTGGCGCGGGAATTTTTCCGCCCCGACCTCGAAAACCTTCACGATCCCTTCCTGATGAAGGATATGGAGGTCGCCATCAACCGGCTCGATGAAGCCATGCTGAAGGGTGAAAAAATAATGGTCTACGGCGATTATGATGTTGACGGGACCACCTCCGTGGCCCTTACCTATTCCTTTCTGCACAGGATATACAGCAATATCGATTATTATATCCCCGACCGCTATTCGGAAGGTTATGGCATATCAACCAAGGGCATCGATTATGCTTCCGAACAAAGAGTGTCGCTGATCATTGCGCTGGACTGCGGAATAAAGGCCAATGAGAAAATAAGCTATGCCAAATCGAAAGGCATCGATTTCATTATCTGCGACCATCATACGCCGGGTGAAAAAATACCTGATGCCCTGGCAGTGCTCGACCCGAAACGCCCCGATTGTCCCTATCCCTACAAGGACCTGTCGGGCTGTGGCGTGGGATTCAAACTGCTGCAGGCGCTATCGTTACGCCGCAACATACCCCCCGAAGAACTTTTGGAGTATATCGACCTCGTGGCAGTAAGTATTGCATCGGATATTGTTCCCATTACCGGTGAGAACCGGATCCTGACCCATTTTGGTTTGAAAAAATTGCAGGAAAATCCCTGCACCGGCCTCAAAGCCATCAAATGCGTGGCCGGTGTCGATGACAGACCCCTTTCTGTTGAGGATGTTGTTTTCCGTATCGGACCGCGGATCAATGCAGCCGGACGTATGGAATCGGGAAAACAGGCAGTCGACCTGCTGATATCGAGCAATCCCGATGAAGCCTTTGTTCTGTGCGATAAGATCAATACGCATAACCAGACCCGGCGCAATATCGATAAAAATATCACCGAAGAAGCCATTCAGGAGATCGTGCTATCCGGAAAAAAATACAAGTATTCCACGGTCCTCTACAATGCCGAATGGCACAAAGGAGTGGTGGGTATAGTGGCATCGCGCCTGATCGAGACCTATTATAAGCCTACCATTGTCCTCACCGAATCGAATGGTTTTGCTACAGGCTCGGCCCGCAGTGTCGACGGCTTCGACCTGTACGAAGCCATCAATGCCTGCAGCGACCTTCTCGAGAGCTTCGGCGGTCACATGTATGCCGCAGGGCTGACCCTGAAGAAAGAGAATGTGCAAAAACTCCGCGACCGCTTCGAGGCCATCGTAAAAGACAAGATCACGCCCGAGCAGCAAAAGCCGCAGATCACTATCGATGCCGAGCTGAACTTTGCCGATATCACTACTAAATTCCACCGTATCCTTAAGCAATTCGAGCCTTTCGGCCCGGGAAATATGAACCCGGTTTTCTTTGCCGAGAATGTAGCCGATAACGGTCAGGGACGGCGCGTGGGTGCCGGGGGCGATCATCTGAAACTCAACCTGATTCAGGAAGAGAATCCCTTCGACGATATTCCGGCTATAGCATTCGGCCAGGGCCATAAATTCGACAAGATCACCAACGGCAACACTTTCGATATCGCCTATGCGATCACCGAAAATCATTTTCGCGGCAAAACCACCCTGCAGTTGAATATCAAGGATATAAAGACGGATGATTAGGAAGTTATAAGTATAAAGTTTGGAGTTTGGAGTTCGAAATTTGGAGATAGTCTGGAAAAAATTTCAATAGACAAAAATCAAATCTCAAAGAAATGTCCATCTATTGCTAATTGAAAATTGGACATTGGGAGTGGGACATTGAGTGTTGGACATTGAGAATTGATCATTGGAAATTAGAAAAGTCCTTCTTCCCCCGCCTGTTCTCTCAGTTTCTTCACAATCTTTTCCATATCACCGCTTTTTAACTGCGGGCGCAAGGCGCTGTCAAGGATTTGGCTGGTGCTGCTGGCTATCTCCGGATACCAGTCGCCCGGATCGGGCCTGTCACCCGGGTAGCGCGGAACTATATGCAGGTGCAGGTGGGCCATGGATTGGCCGGCGGCCTTCCCGTCCTGTACCGACCAGTCGAAGGCTTCGGCTTTAAAGATTTTTAAAAGAAGGCGGGTTACTTTCCGGGAAAAGAGCATCATTTCTGTGGTCTCCTCTTCGCTAAGTTCCAGCAGGGAATGTACATGCCGGGCGGGAATCACCAGGGAATGCCCCGGGAATACTGGCGCCCTGTTGTACAG
>CAZQCO010000051.1:14188-28450 GCA_964592225.1 uncultured Bacteroidales bacterium | reverse complement strand
AAAGGTGGCGGAGAGAGGGGGATTCGAACCCCCGGTACCCCTTTCGAAGTACGCCGGTTTAGCAAACCGGTGGTTTCAGCCACTCACCCATCTCTCCAAGGGCTCATGTGCTAAAATTAAAAGTCCGACAAAAATATTAAATCAAATGTCAATTGCAAAGCTAATTCTAGCTTCAACTGTTATTTTTTCTTGCCTCCCTTTTCACCGGTGCCTGTAATTGAATCGCGCATATGAGTATCGGCTTCAATATTTTTCAACCGGTAGTAATCCATGATACCCAGGTTACCTGCTTTAAATGCATCAGCCATAGCCAATGGAATCTGGACCTCCGCTTCAATTACCTTCGCTCTGGCTTCCTGTGCTTTGGCTTTCATCTCCTGTTCAACTGCCACAGCCATTGCCCTGCGTTCCTCAGCTTTTGCCTGGGCAATGTTTTTATCGGCATTGGCCTGATCCATCTGCAATACAGCACCTATGTTCTTACCAATATCAATGTCAGCAATATCGATTGATAAAATTTCAAAGGCCGTTCCTGCATCGAGACCTTTCTCCAGAACAACACGCGATATAAAATCAGGGTTTTCAAGCACAGTTTTATGCGATTCGGCCGAGCCAATAGAGGATACGATACCCTCACCCACTCTTGCCAGCACTGTATCTTCACCGGCACCTCCTACTAATTGTTTGATATTCGCCCTTACTGTAACTCTCGCCTTTGCAATAAGCTGGATACCATCCTTTGCTACGGCAGTTACCGGAGGCGTATTTATAACTCTTGGATTAACCGACATCTGCACGGCCTCCAGAACATTTCTGCCTGCAAGGTCAATTGCAGTAGCCGCTTTAAAATCAAGTGCAATATTCGCCTTATCAGCACTGATAAGGGCAACAACTACCGACCTGACATTACCTCCTGCAAGATAATGAGCT
The DNA here is from genome assembly GCA_964592225.1 of uncultured Bacteroidales bacterium. Classification (GTDB taxonomy): domain Bacteria; phylum Bacteroidota; class Bacteroidia; order Bacteroidales; family UBA10428; genus UBA10428. The sequence continues at coordinate 27,520 of CAZQCO010000051.1, read as the reverse complement.
TCCATGTCATCACGGTTAAGTTTGAGCCCGGCTTTGGTTGCACTAACCAATGCATTAATAATAATTGCAGGAGGAACTTTCCGTATTCGCATCCCAATAAGTTGTCCGATTGGAACGTATACACGAGCGAAAACAGCACTGAACCATAAGCCCAGAGGTATAAAGTACAGAAACAACCAAAGAACAAAAATTGCCAGTACAACAAGTACGATAATTAATCCAAAACCTTCCATATGTTTAGTTTTTAGTTTCTACAAATATTTTATTACCCTCAATACGGATAACTGTAATTTCTGAATTTGCATTGACATACCCTCCTTCCGAACGAACCTCCCAAAGTATATCATTTATCATTGCCTTTCCCATTGGAGCAAGCCGTGAAACTGTTTTTCCAACATCCCCGGTGTGAATCGACTCCCCATCAACCGTTCCTACACGGCTATTGATTTCGGACTTAAGTCCGAGCCGTTTCCAGGTTTTTAGCTTGAGTATAAATACAAAAAAGATTATCATTCCAATACCCGTACTCAGCAGGATGTAGTTCCCGGTAATAATCCCATGTGAATGATATCCGAAAAACACGCCGGTGGCTAGTAATACAAAAGCTGCTATGCCGGCAATTGTTATACCTGGAATAATAAGAAATTCGATTAATAAAAGAATAAAACCTAAAATAATAAGAATTACAATGCTTAGGATGGACATTTTTTAATATTCGTGAAAATTAATCAATCGATTGTGGCTTCGAGACCCCGGTCGAGAAGTCCCTGCTTAAAAGGCTTAAGATAGGATAAATCACCCTTCTTAACATCACATTTGCCCTTGTAGTGAACAAGATAAGTGCATTGTTCTGCCTGTACCGGTTCAAGCTCACATACCCTAACCAGCGATTCTATCACATAGTCGAAAGTATGAACCTCATCGTTATGTAAAATTAAGAACCTATCTTTTACAACCTTCTCGTCAGTTAGTTGATCCAGATTGGGGTTATTCTCATTGAATTCTTTATCTGCCATAATCATTTATACTTTCCTAAATATGGACAAATTCTAATATTTTTCAAATTTAGAAAAAAACTAATCAAAAAACATTGAATAATGCAGAATATAAGATCATTATCCGAATTTGAACATCATAAGAAGAATGAATACCCGGCAAGATATCTTCAGGTTATCTAATGTCTCATCTTTCAGCAAATTCTATCTCGCGGGCTTTCTGAACAGAAATCTTCTGACTATTAAAAAACGAAACCAGGAAGGCATCGGGATAACCATATTCCTTTACCTTACCAAGTGCTTCTCTGGCTTCTTTTATCGAATTAAAAGCCCCTACATAATATTTTGTATTTGAAGCCGAAGCTTCTTTCGACACCGGCGTCAGACCACCGAAGGTATTTTCAGGAATTTCGTTTGAATAGGCCCCTAACTGAATCCTATATGTCAATCCCTCCGAAATTGAAGCCATTGGTATAGGATTTTTTTCTGAATAAGGAGAAGCAGCAAGAATATTGAATCCTATATTTACTTCCGCAATAGCCTGTTTTGCTGCCTCCATTCCCTGGTTATAGCTATTGCTGTAATCAGAATCATTAGAAGAAACTGCAGCATCCGTATTATAGGGATAAAGAGTAATGCCTGATTGTTCAGGTTCAGTATCCTGGTTTTCAGCCTTTACAGCTATCAATCCTGAATGGTCGAGACTCCTTAATTGTTCTGCAAGAGCAAATTTTTCATCAGCCATCCGTTGCATTCTTTTCGATTCCTGCTCGAGTGTTGTGACGCTGGCAACAAGCTCCTGCTTCTTCCGGTAGTCGTGTTCATCTTGTGCATTTGTTCTCATTTGCTTCACGACTAAATTCAGGGAATCACTTTGCGATTGTAGTTCCAATGCCTGATTAATGAGCTGAGAGTATTCATCCGTATTAGTTGTTTCCTGATCTGGGAAAGATCTCTCCTCATTGATGACGAGTACAATTTCCGGCTGCAGATCACTCTGAATATGCGTTTCTTCATCGAGTGTGATGGAAGCCGGGCTAAGTAATGCAAAGGTGACAACCTCATCGCGATCTTGTGTTGATAAGAATTCTCCCGTAAAAGGATACTCAATTGTGTAAGCTTCATATTCATTAGGTTCGGAATTCCGGTTCGTAAGAAAAGTAACTGCACGTTGATCATTTGACAAAGAAAACATGAAATCATCACGTACCGAATTTATCGGAAAATCAAGCTTCTCAGGAATACCCCACTCATTTTTCTCCTTATCGAAATGTACTTTAAAAATATCATAGCCCCCTGATGTATTGTGTCCCTTTGAACTGAAAAAGAGCGTGCCAGTAGATTTATCATAAAAAGGGTATGCATCATCGTATGTTGTATTTACCATGTCGGGCAATGGTTCCGGGACGCTGTATTCCTTCTCATTTAAACGCTGAACCCAATATATATCTTCGCCAAGTTTCCCTTTATCCGATTGACTTGTATAAAACAGGTAATCGTTATTCTCAATGTCATCGGGGAGAAACATCAGATAGTTGTAGTTTTTTTCGCGGTCCCAGCCCGATCTGAGTTCTTCGGGCACATAAATAAATTTACCTCCATATTCATCCACGAAGGCACTTTCAAGCGAAGTAGCCGGAACAGTTCTGAGATTTTCAATTCTTAAGTTTTGAGCTATCAATACAGATTTCCTGGCATTACTGGTTACGGCAATCCAGTAATCGATATTATATTTTTTTTGCTTTCTATCACTAGCAGACTTCTGAAATGTCACAAACGCCAAACCGGCCTCTTCAAATCTGTAGGTATAATGATAGGCTAAGCCCAGATAAAAATAGGCGTCGTTACCATAATTTCGGGTAGCTGCGTACTTCAGTAACTCAACAGCCTTTTCTGGATTTATATTTGAATGTAAATAGCTGCGTCCAAGAAAATAAGAATATCTTACATCTTTCGGAAACATGGTATGTAGTAACTCATAGTCTTCCGCTGCTTTCTTATAACGGCTATTTTCAAAATGATGGCTTGCACGTTGTTCCAAATCATATTTGGAAATTTCCTGAGCTTTAATAGTAATCCCTGAAGTGCCCAATAGAATTCCAGCAAGTAAAAATACCAGTTTACAAAGCTTAATTGATCTCATGACATTTAGTATTTAAGTCACTCGAAATTTACATAAATGAAAAAAAGGGTGAAAGAAGAGTTATTCACAATTCTAATTATATCAAAGATTAGATTAACTTCGCGCTTTATAGAACAGAATTTTAAACATTAAACTCATGAGAAATTTAAAAATCTTTTTAACAGTTATTGTTACTTTAATTATTATCCAGGCATGCAATTCTTCGTCGTTCAAGTCGGAAAAAGCAGATGATAAAGCTGATTCGGCTAGTTATATGATTGGAATTTCAGTAGGATATAGCCTCAAAATGCAGGATGTACCAGATGTAAACGCTAAGCTTATTGCCAAAGGAATTATGGAGGTATTAGGTAGTGATTCTGCAGTATCCATGCAGGAAGCCAATATGTTTTTAAATGCTTATTTCACAGAGCTTCGTGAGCAGAAAGCAACGCAAAACCTGGAGACAGGAAGACAATTTTTAGCAGAGAATAAAAATAATCCGGGCGTAATTGAAACTGCAAGTGGCCTACAATATAAAGTAATTCAAGAGGGCACAGGAAAATCGCCGGTTGAAACTGACCGTGTAAAATGTCATTATCGCGGTAAATTAATAAGCGGTGAAGAATTTGACAGTTCATATGAAAGAGGAACTCCTGCAGAGTTTTCCATCAAGGGAGTAATTCGTGGCTGGACCGAAGGACTTCAGATTATGAAAGAAGGCGGAAAATACGAACTATATATACCGTCCGATCTGGCTTATGGCCAACGTGGCGGTGGACAAAAAATAGGTCCGAACGAAACCCTTATTTTCGAAATCGAGTTACTAGAAGTCATCACTCCTGAGGGGAATGAGTAATGCAATTCTGAATACCGAAAAGGGGAGCATGAAAGTTCAATTCTACGATGATGATGCGCCCAATACGGTAGCCAATTTTATCAAACTCTCGAAGGAAGGATTCTATAATGGATTAGCCTTTCATCGTGTAATATCCGATTTTGTTATTCAGGGTGGTTGTCCCTATTCAATTGATATGAATAATCCCCGGGTAGGTACCGGCGGACCAGGTTATAAAATTGACTGTGAACTGGATGGTGAGCTTCAATACCACGACCGGGGAGTCATGAGTATGGCTCATTCCGGAAGGAATACCGGCGGGTCTCAGTTTTTTATTTGTCATAGCCGCCAAAATACAAAACATCTCGATGGTAACCATACCTGTTTTGGTAAGGTTGTCGAAGGTTTGGAAGTTATTGATAAGATAAGTGCAGGAGATAAAATCCTGAGCATAGAGATACTATAAAACTAATCAAGTTGCATTTACAGGCTGTCGGTTTATTTCGACAGCTTTTTTTTATTCCCCACAGTTGAACAGAATCATTCTCCCGATTGCACGCCTACACACAGGACAAAAATGTGCACAGGTTTTCGATTTCATTGCACAATCAAAAGCCGGTCGGTAAAAACCCTTTGCCTGATAAGCAGCCCCTTCAAACAAACCGATAGCACCTGCATATTTTTCACAATTAGGAGTTGGAATAGGAATAGTATCATTCAGCATATCTTCCCATTTAGATTGGAAGTTGATCTTTGTAGTAATATTTGGTTGATAGGGTTCGATATTTGTAAGCATCATATCATCATAAGCCGTAGGTGAAGTATAATACTCATCAGCAAGACCAGCAAATGCATGGCCAAATTCATGCAGAAAAAGAAATCCTGAAAATTCATTTTCTGCACTAAATACCGTAAAACTGTTATAAACCCCTCCTCCTCCGTATTTATCCGTATTAACCACCACACAGAGCTGATCGTAAGGCACCTCCGTGGCAATTTCCCGTAATCCGCTTATATCGGATGTTGTCAGGTATCGTTCACTTCCAAAGGTGCAAAAACTGGTATTAAGTACTGTGTGCCTCCATATACTATCGCTGGGTATATCTGTGCCCGAATGGTTGGAGGGGACGAAAACGGCATAGAAGTTAAATTTATTCCTCAGACTTTTATAGGGTTCCCATGTAAAAAAATACTCCATAGACTTCTTAGCTGCGTTTAAAAAGACTGCCTCTTCAGAGGCTTTATAACCATCGGACACAATGGCAATATCAACCTTGTTACTGTAAGAGCCAGAAATCATTAAATTATGAATTTCAATATTTTCACGATGGTTTACTTCATTAATAGAAGATGAACCAGGATCAATGTATGTTGAATGAACAGCTTGAAATTGTGAAAGAGAATCACGCTCATAAATCACAAGATTAATTGTACGTTTGGGAAAAGGCACTACAAGCGATTCAATAAAGGCCAACTCCTTATGCTTCGCTTCCTTTACCATCTGCCACTCTTTAAAAAGAGAGGAGTATCCCCTGGAATAGATTACTTTGCCCGTAACAGAATCTGAAACTTCTACAAATAATTCACCATACCGGAAAGTATCGATTAAGTTTACTAGCGATCCTCCCCATAAAGGCTCATGAATAAACTGATGATCGTATATATGCATATACTGACAATCACCGGTAATAATATAATCGTATCGAAGTCTTTCTCCTGTGAAGTAATCTGAAAATAAAACCTGTGCTCTTGCCTGTCCGCAAATTAATACCAAAATGATTACGCGTAAAATTCTCATAAACCTGATTAGTTTTACGAATCGTTGTATTTTTGCATTCAATATAATAATTATTTGGGAGAAGATATGAAGATTCGTTTGCTATTCGACATCAAGCAAATTTTAATGGACTGGGGAATGCAGGAAAATATTGCAGATGTATTTAATATTATTTTCTATATTCTTATCATATTATTAATAGCTATACTCACCGATATTGTTACCAGAAAACTTATTCTGGGTATCATCAGACGAGTTATAAAAAAAACTTCAACATCGTGGGATGATATTGTATATAAAAGGAAAGTATTTAATCGGCTTTCACACCTGGCTCCTGCTATTATTCTATTTTACTCAACCGGTTTTGTGCTTGGTAATTATGAAAACCTGATAAATGTGATCCAGGTGCTGATTAAGATCTATATGATCCTTATAACACTCCTGGTTCTAAATTCATTCTTAGGAGCGATTCATGAGATCTACCAGACGCTTCCTATGTCAAAAGACAGACCTATAAAAGGATATATCCAGGTTATTCTGATTATCCTTTACACGATAGCCATAATCATGGTAATTTCCTTAATCCTTGGAAGATCTCCTGTTGGTTTACTAACAGGCATTGGTGCTATGGCAGCTGTTCTTATTCTTGTATTCAAGGATACTATTCTCGGTTTTGTTGCCAGTATACAGCTATCGGCTAATAATATGGTTCGTATCGGCGACTGGATTAGTCTGCCAAAGCATAACGCCGACGGAACAGTAATCGAAATCACACTCAACACAGTTAAGGTCCAGAATTGGGATAAAACCATCAGTACTATTCCGACATATGCCCTTGTATCGGACTCCTTTGGCAACTGGCGAGGTATGGAAGAATCGGGAGGCAGACGAATAAAAAGACATATCAATATCGATATGCGAAGTGTAAAGTTTTGTTCCCCGGAAATGCTGGAGAAATTCAAACGCATCCTTTACCTCCGTGAATATATTGATGAAAAGCAAGAAGAGATAGCCCGATATAATATTGATAATAAAATTGATGATAGTATAATTGTGAATGGACGCAGAATGACAAACTTAGGTACGTTTCGAAAATATCTTGAAATGTATCTTAAAAACCATCCCATGATCAATAATAACATGACATTCCTGGTACGTCATCTTCAACCGAGTGAAACCGGTATACCCATAGAAATTTACGTTTTTAGTAAGGATCAGAAGTGGGCTAACTATGAAAGTATACAGGCAGATATTTTCGATCATATTTTAGCGGTAATACCTGAGTTTGAACTTATTGCATTTCAAAATCCTTCGGGCGATGATATCCGTTCTCTGAAACATTTATCAAACTAACAATGAAAAAGAATTATTTGTGCTTTCCTAAATATTTCCTGTTCTTTTCCTTATTCTGCATAATGATTCCTGTCGCAGCTCAGGATTATATTCTTGGATTAAAATATGGTTACGGCAGCAATACATTTATCCGACAATCCGATAATAAAAAAACCTCCGCCTTTGCCACACATAAGCTCGGACTGGTTGCAGAGTTCTCACCCTATTATTCCCACTTTTTTATTATTTCAGGGATTGAATTTGAAATGAATAATCTGGACAAAGGTATTACAATACCCTTATCCTTAAGAGTAGTATTCGGAAATACTGTCCAACCCTTTATTGAGGGAGGTGGGTACTATCATTATTCCCTGACCGATCTGTCCGAAGATTTTTTCCTGAAAAACGATCTGGGAGCCAAAGTTATGGCAGGTTTTCTCATTAAACTAAATAAAAACATACGGCTGGAATTGGGTTATAATTATCGTGTTGGTATTACAAAAGCTCTCGAGGAAGAAATAATTCTTCCCTTAAACCAGATAATGTTGGAAGAATATAGAAGAAAATCAGGTAGCATCGATTTATCTGTTAAATACAGATTTTAATCCAGAATCCTGAAGTACGTTAAGCCTTGCAGAAATAATCCTGAAGAATATTTAGAATGGATTACTATTAATTTTGCCTGAGATTTTTTTTACCTGTTAGTGTAAAAAATCCCGGGTTTATTTCCCGGGATAATCATTTGAACCCTGCATAAGGTTCATTTAGATGGCCTTTCCACCTCTTTCATTCGTGCGGATGCGAATACATTCCTCAAGATTCATGATAAAGATCTTACCATCTCCAACTTCACCTTTCGAATTGGTCCTTGCCGCTTTAATAATTGAATCTACAGTAACATCAACGAATGCCTCATTGACGGCAATTTCAATTTTAACTTTCGGTATCAGATTTGGAATAACTTTTTTACCGCGATAGATATCTTCATCAATTTGCTGACCATGACCGGAAACCCTTACTATGGTGATTCGTGTAATTTCATTCTCAATAAGTGCTTCACGCACTTCATCAAGCTTACTTTCACGTATAATTGCTGTTATTAATTTCATAAGTATTTTTTTAAAGCATTATATACAATAGCTATCCTAAATTAAGCATACCATAACCATGCTCACCATGATACGCTGAATCAAGACCGCGCATTTCATCCTTTTCTTTCGATCGTAAACCGACAATTTTATCGATAAGAAAAACCAGTATCAGTGTTCCAAGAGCGGCATATACGATAGCAATTCCAACAGCAAGTGCCTGCACTCCCAATTGATCCATTACCCCGCTAAAAGTATGACTGCCCCGCATAAAGAAAACCAAAAATATAGCACCTATGATACCTCCGATACCATGTACACCAAATGCATCGAGACTGTCATCGTACCCCAGTTTATTCTTCATAATTATAGCTGAATAACAAAAAATTGCAGCTATAGCTCCCAGTGCAAGGGCTCCGGCTGGCTGAACAACTCCAGCTGCTGGAGTAACAGCAACAAGACCTGCAAGAATACCTGATGCGAAACCTAAAGCTGAAGCTTTACCATGATGAAGTCCTTCAATAATCATCCAGACAATAGCACCTGAAGCTGCAGCTGCCTGAGTAGCAGTAAGGGCCTGCGCTGTATCCAATCCACTGTTGACTGAACTACCGGCATTGAAACCAAACCAACCCACCCAAAGTAAGCCTGCACCTGTTAGGGTCAACACCAGATTACTGGGAGGCATTGATGTTTTTGGATGCCCTCTTCGCGATCCAAGATAGAGAACGGCGACCAGTCCACTGACACCTGCCGAAATGTGCACTACTGTACCGCCGGCAAAATCGATTGCCCCCATTTGATAAAGAAAACCACCTTCGGACCAAACCCAGTGACAAAGAGGATTATAGACTACTATTCCCCAAAGTGCTATAAACAAAATATATCCTTTAAAGGTTACACGTTCAGCAAAAGCCCCTGCTAAAATTGCAGGTGTAATAATCGCAAATTTGCCCTGAAACATGGAGAAAACATATTCCGGAATTCCCTGATCCATGATGGTCTCATCAATCCCTTTTAAAAAGAAATAGTCCTTATTCCATCCAAACCAGCCTCCCAGAACATTTCCGCCAAAACTCATAGCGTACCCCAGTACTACCCATAGTACAGCCATTATGCCCATAGCTGTGAAACTGTGCATCATAGTGCCGAGTACATTTTTTGTCCTGACAAGACCCCCGTAAAACATGGCCAAACCCGGGACCATAAGCAGCACCAGGGCTGTTGAAGTTAGCATCCACGAAGTAATTCCTGTATCAACCTCTGTACCCTCTCCTGCCCAGACCATACCAGTGAAGGTTAGAAGCATTAATACCATAATAAGTAAACGAATTTTTACTCTCATACTGTCTGATTTAAAGTAATTATTGATTGATTATCAAATTTTATAAATAAAAACAGCACAAATATAATAAATTGACACCTACTTACAAATTTTTTAGTGTTTTAACTACACATACCCTTATATTTATAGAGGTCTACTTATATTATTTTAATTAATTTTAATCTATACCCATATAATATATAGGGTCTGGCTAATAATTTTACAATTTATATTATATTTCTTGTTCAACTATTTAATAGCAAATAAAAACCCCCTGATGACTCAGAGGGTTTTGATATTGGTAAGTTAAATTCTGAAATAATCAGACCAGAAATATACCATTCTCTTTACAATCTTCCATCATCCTCCTGGGCCAGATACATGATTGTATTTCACCTACATGGGCTTTTCTCAGAAAATACATACAAAGCCTTGACTGTCCTATTCCGCCTCCGACTGACAGCGGTAGTTCACCATCAAGCAATCGCTTATGGAAGAGTAATTCCTTTCGATCGGTATTTCCACTGATTTCCAGTTGCTTAAGAAGTGTTTCTTTATTAACCCGGATTCCCATGGATGAAATTTCAAATGCTACTTCAAGTAAGGGATGCCAAAGAATAATATCGCCGTTCAGTCCTTTAAAGCCACGTTCTGTGGGTGTTATCCAATCGTCATAATCCGGTGCACGGCCATCGTGTGGCTTTCCATCAGCTAGATCTCCTCCGATACCGATAACAAAAATTGCCCCATGTTCCTTTAAGATTTCCGTTTCACGACGCATAGGCGTGAGATCGGGGTAACGTGCCTGTAATTCTTCGGCATGCACAAATACTATTTCCTCCGGCAGAGATGGAATTAACTGAGGATAATGCTCAAATATCATAAATTCGGTACGTTTCAGTACCTGATATATTTTTCTGACAATGTTCTTCAGGAATTCAAGATTACGGTCCTTTTCGCTAATCACCAGTTCCCAATCCCATTGATCGACATAAAGAGAATGAAGATTGTCTAACTCTTCATCGGGCCGGATAGCATTCATATCGGTATAAATGCCATATCCTTCATCGATCCCATAATCAGCAAGGGCCATGCGTTTCCATTTAGCCAAACTGTTTACTACCTCGGCTTCACGATTGTCAAGATCTTTAACCGCGAAAGTAACTTTTCTCTCTACTCCATTCAGATCATCGTTTATTCCGGTACCCTTAAGAACAAACAAAGGAGCTGTCACACGACGTAACCGAAATTCTCCGGCCAGGTTATCCTGAAAAGTATCCTTCACTAATTTAATTGCTTTCTCAGTTTGTTTAAGATCAAGCAGGCTTTTGTATTTTTTCGGCAGGATTAGTTTTCTCATACTGTATTTGTTTATTTTTTATTATTACATGTGTAGTTATTTGGCGGCATCTAAGATAATAATTGTTGAGTAAAGGGGAGGATGACTTTGCCATCCTCCCAAGAAACTATAATAAAGACACCCACATGAATACTTAACTAACATTTCTTTCAGTAGTATTAAAATGAATTTCAGCAGCACGTCCGGATGGATCCGTGTTTTTCTGCCATTTCGGAATCCATTTCAACACCGTTTTAATACTATGCTCTTCCGGATAAAACTTTTCAAATATTTTACGGAAATAAAATGCTTCCTTAGAATCGGGCGTGTTGTGAGGAAATCTTTTTGATGCTGTTGCAAATTCAGCATCAGAAATAATCTTTGAAGTATATGATTTAATTGTATCTATCCAGTTATATCCAACACCATCACCAAATTGTTCCTTTTGCCTCCATAGGATTTCATCGGGCAGGTAAGGATCGTCTTTTACATCGAAGGCTTTACGCAAAGGCCATTTTTCTATTTTACCATGGGACCTGTCGGGCCGTTTGAACTTCGGGTGTATCGACAAGGCTACCTGAAGAAATCCCTTATCGAGAAATGGAACCCTGGCTTCGAGGCCAGTCGCCATAGTAGCTTTATCAGCACGCAGACAATCTGCTGTTGACAGCCGAAAAACCCTTGAAATAGTCTCCTTCTGAAATTCTTCATCGGATGGTGCATTATGAAAGTATAAATATCCCCCGAAAATTTCATCAGCGCCTTCTCCCGAAAGTACGACTTTAATCCCCATATCAGTTATGGCTTTGGATAGAAAATACATAGGGGTTGCTGCCCTGATGGTGGTAACATCATATGTTTCAAGATGCCAAATTACTTTTTCGAGTGCTTCAATTCCCTCATCGATCGTAAAAAGAATTTCATTGTGAATTGTTCCGATAAACTTGGCTACTTTTCTGGCTGCGACAAGGTCAGTAGCCTCAGGATGAATTCCTACGGAAAAAGAATGAAGATCCTGCCCCGATTCGTGCATTAGTTTTTTAGTAATAGAGGCAATCAGACTCGAATCAAGACCTCCGGAAAGTAAAACTCCTAGTGGAACGTCGCTCATTAACCGTTTTTCTGTTGCCTGAGTAAGTGCATTTCTTAACCGTTGGGTATCAAATTCTTCTGTACATACTTTATAATCGGCCCAGCCTGGATTAAAGAATTTCACGAAACCTGTTTCAGGCGTATAGTAATGTCCCGGAGGAAATGCTTCCATTGTATCGCACTGATCGGTAATTGCTTTCATTTCAGAACTGAAGTACATATTTCCCAATGTATCCTGCCCATAATAAAGTGGCTTTACACCAATTGGATCGCGTGCCGCCATAAATTTATCGTTATCGATCAGAACAAAAGAAAAAATACCATCAAGTTTATTACAAAAATCATAACCAAATTTTTCGTATAGATGAACGATAACTTCACTATCGCAGGTAGTTCTGAACTGTCGCCCGGCAAGCTCTTCCCTGCGTAGTTTTATATGATTATAAATCTCGCCATTATGCATTACCCAGGCTGTATCGCTTCCCTGAATTGGTTGCGTACCCGTATTTAAATCGATGATCGACAACCTTTCATGCGCTAAAATGGAACCGTTCGGAGCCTCATAAACACCCCATTCATCAGGACCTCTGTGTTTTTGACGTTTCGACAGTTGTTGCACGATTTCTTTATCCGCCTTCCCTATTATAGCTAATATTCCACACATTGCTTTATTCTATTAGAACAATTTATAATATATTATAACATTATAAATTGTTTTTCTTACGTTTATTAAGTAATTAGTCTTATTATCTTACGATTTTAAACTTATACCTACAAAGATATTAAATAACTAAAAATATCCAAATTAATTTTTAGTATTTGGTAAAAAAAAATTATCTTTACTTACAAATTGTTATTTTTTTAGTGTTTTATATAATAATTTTCATCAAATCATGAAATCAAATAATCACTCGCTAATTGATGGACTTGATCGGAAAATTCTTTCCATCTTAACAAAGAATGCGCGCATGCCATTTTTAGAAGTCGCACGTGAATGTCATGTTTCCGGAGCAGCAATCCATCAAAGAGTCCAGCGTTTAACCAAACTGGGTATTATTTCGGGTTCGCAGTTTGTTGTCGATCCCAAGAAACTCGGTTACAGTACCTGTGCTTATGTGGGTATTTTTCTCGATAATGCGAGCTTGTTCCCGGAAGTGTCGGAACATTTGCTAAAAATATCTGAAATTACCCAATGTCACTATACTACCGGTCAATATGCCATGTTTATCAAAGTTTATGCAAAAGATAACGAGCACCTCCGTGAAATCCTATCTGAAAAAATACAAGCTATCGATGGTATTTTACGAACCGAAACTTTTATTTCACTTGATGTAATGGTAAATCGCCAGTTACCGGTTCTTGAGCAGTCTGAAAATGAAGTGAAAATGCGTAGAAAAAAGAGCTGACCGAATAACTCCCTTTTTTCTC
>CAZQCO010000051.1:5843-14088 GCA_964592225.1 uncultured Bacteroidales bacterium | reverse complement strand
AATGAAGTGAAAATGCGTAGAAAAAAGAGCTGACCGAATAACTCCCTTTTTTCTCTTAAGAAATCTTAAAGTATTAATAAAATTTGAATTGATTGTGCCTGTTCAATATTAACAACGGAATTCTTTCCCTTTTCCTTTTGTATTTTATATTTTTAACTTAAATTCAATAAATTCAAGACCAAATGCATCGAAAAAAGTTTATTAAAATACTTGCTGTCAGTATAGGATTTCTATTGGTTCTTTTTATTATCGCCGGCCTCTGGATGAGAAAAGAGATCAGGAAATTCGAGAGTAATGATCCTCTTGTCTGGAAGAAAGAAATCCGTAAATTCAAGAAGCTTGATGATAGTAATGATTATCCTGAAAATGCTGTATTGTTTGTCGGGAGTTCGAGTATTCGTTTCTGGAAATCACTTAGTAAAGACATGTCCCCGGTTCCTGTAATTCAGAGGGGATTTGGAGGATCAAAAATTGAAGATTTAATTTATTGGGCTCCAGAGCTAATATACTGTCATAACGTTAGTAAAATAGTAGTTTTTGCCGGAACAAACGATATCACGGGCCGCTCAGGTGACTTATCGCCACAGGATTTGGCCGACAAGGTACTGAAGTTGGCAGAAAATATCTATGAACATAATTCAAAAACTATTATTTACTACATTTCCATTACCCCTACTTCCAACCGATGGGATGAATGGCCAAGAGTAAAGCAAGCAAATGAGCTAATTAAAGCGCACCGTGACAAATATGAGAATTTTATATTTCTCGACTTTACTGATGAGTTTCTGGACGAGGAAGGATTACCTGACGAAAAGTTCTTCAAAGTAGACGGATTGCATTTGAATAGTATGGGTTATGCAATCTGGACAAAAAGACTTAAACCCATCCTGGAAGAAGTTCAGTGAGCTGATCCCTGGCAGAAACAACAATTCATTACAACTGCTTCGGGTGGCAAATCCATGTTGAGTATTTTATCTTCCAGTTGCATATTGGTAAGAGGGTGGATATGGATTTCTTCAGGTTTACTAGAGTCGTTAAAGGTATTCATTTATATTGCTATAATAATCCCGGTAGTTACTTCGGCTATATTTCTTCCTCCCATTTCATATCGCAAGTTATTGGATAATTTCGGATTAAGATTGACAATACTTATATGGATTTTCCCATTACCACCAAATAAGGCTGAAATACCAAGTGCTGTATTTTCTTATAACAAATACAGGAATCTCCGATTTCCAGAAATGAACAGAACCATTCACCAAGTGATAATTCAGGAACATGGACATATGAAGTGATTCCACTAGTAACAAGGGGAACAGAACATCCTCATAACTTTCAAAATAAAATGTACTTTCTTCCTGTTCCTCAGAATGCTATCGACAGAAATTCAAAGCTTATCCAAAATCCTGGTTACTAAGTTGGATTAATTAAATAAGTAGGTTAACAAGAGGCTGTCTTCTATAAGACGGCCTATTTGTCAGTGCATAAGATCACCTAATCTATTTTCTGATTTAACGGGATGTACAGAAAAGGAGCCACTGTATCGCGGCTCCTGATGTTCAATCCATACTACTAATATCTATTATATAAGTATTTTCTTTGTAATTTTTACCACCCCGGATATTGCTCAAGGACTCCGTTACTTACTTCTACTTCCAGCAAAGGCAAAGGCATGAAATCATGCTTAAGCGATTGGAACTGGATTGAATCTTTTCAATGAATCCGGTTCAATTTTTCGGATTTATAGTACTTCCGATGGTTTACCCAGCAACGTAATTAATGCAATTCTTGAAGATGATATTATAGGTGAATATAGCAATCTTTGACCCAACACTGATCTGTAAGTATGCAGGTACGTATTTTGTAAGTTTGATACCACGGAGAGAATAAAAAAAGCAGGAGAATGGTTCAAACTCCTGCCATTTTTACAACAAATATATGAGTTACTTCTACTCCTTTGTTATTAAAAGATCCTTCCTGCTACCAACCTTCATGCTGTGTCAGGTTACCATTGCTAGCTGTAATCTCACGCTGTGGTAAGGGTTGGAAATCATCTTTGGGTGAGGAATATGAAATTGGTATGCCCATAGCGGTCGTAGAACCATCAATTTCTTCTTCTGCAATTCTCCAGCGTACCATATCGAAATATCTTCTTCCCTCAAAGGCAAGCTCGATCTGACGTTCAAGGATCAACTGCTCGAGTGTAATGGTTCCTGTCAGGTCAGCAGGTACAGCTCCTCCACCACAATTCCTGGCGCGTGTGCGGACCATATTGATATAGGTGGTTGCATCTGCATTATTACCCACCATAATAGCAGCCTCAGCGGCCATTAATAGTACATCGGAGTAGCGGATAAGTTTATGGTTATAGGGAGATTTCTGCCACCCGTGTCCGCCTGCATCAGAAAACTGTTCAGCAGAAAGCTCAAATTTACGGAGGTAGTAACCGGTAGCAGAATTATCGAAGTTAATCGGCCACCGTGCTCCACCGGCAATTTCAATAGAATCTCCCGGAGCAGCTACATTCGTTTTGAAACGTATATCTCCGGCTTCATACTTATCCACATGATACACAGTTGGCCATCCCAATCCCCAATATCCGGTTTGTTGCTGTGTGCCATTGATATCGCAGTAGCGTGCTGAGGTCCACTGAACAATCGATCCGGCACGTGAGTTAGTATAGCCAACACCATCGTTGATATACTGGACTTCAAAAACCGACTCGGGACAATTCTCTCCTTCAACAGTGAAGATATAGGCGTATCCGTTCGTCGCCACAGTATCTCTCCATGTCGAGAAGGTTTCGCCATTGTATCCTACCAGGCTGTATTCCCCGGAGGTCATGATATCTTCACAGAGGTCGAGTACTTCCTGCCAGCGCTCCGACATTTCTCCAAAGCGAGCATCACCAGGATAGTTACGTGCATAGGATGATTCAAAGAGCAACTTACGTGCCAGCAAAGCCTTAGCCGCACCTTTGGTAGCCCGACCGATATTTGCATCATTAAGTGCGCTTTTTTCAGGAAGTACAGGAATAGCCTCAGTTAGATCCTGCTCAATTAGGTCGTAAATCTCTCCGATGGTCGATACGTCCATAAAATACTCACTGGGTGCCAGCACATGGTCAACCAGGGGCACCTGACCAAATATATGAGTAGTATACAGATAGTTCAGGGCACGGAGAAATTTAAGTTCTGCAATGCGCCTGTTAATAAGAGCAGCATCAGCATTCGGATCGGTTTCAAGTACCCTTGGGATATTTTCCATGGCCAGGTTACTGAAATGAATGCCCCGGAAAAGGTTTCCGTAAGTTTCTTCCAGAACCGGACTTGTTGGCAGCAGTCTGTGTGTATTGAATACTTCAGCTTCAGGCACTTCATTTTCATAGTCACCACCTGCTGCAGCATCGGGGCCGGGTGTTTCACCAAGGTAGAGTAATATATTGCGATCCCAGCACGTACGGGCAACAAGGGTAGAATAAGCCGCTGTGACGGCCTGTTCAACCTGATCCATCCTGATATAGAAGGATCCACTGTTTTCAGCAGCCACCGGATCGAAATCCAGGAAATCATCGCCGCAGGAAAAAACAGTGTATCCTGCCAGGGCTATCAGGCTCAGTCGATATATTTTTTTAATTATTTTTTTCATTTTTTATAGTTTTTTTCAACAGTCATAGGTTAAAAAGTAATATTTATTCCTGCCAGGTACATTTTGGTTACCGGATAAATAGCATCATCGATTCCCATTGTTAAGATCTGAGTCGATTCCAATACAGCATCATTACCTTCATAATTAGCCTTTATCACCTCCGGGTTAGTACCGGTATACTTGGTCCAGGTTTTCAGGTTTCTTCCACCTATATATATACGGAGTCTTTCAACCTTAATCCTGCTGGTTAGTGAAGAAGGAAGCGTATAACCGATTGTAAGATTTCTTAGACGGAGGTATGACCCATCTTCAATATAGAAATCGCGACATTTGTTGTAGTTATCGGGATAGTTCCTTGGTATGTCTGTATCGCGGTTCTGTTCAAGTACTAGCACAGGTTCACCGGTGTATGGATCAAACTTGTATAAATCTTCAACAACATAACGATCGGCGAAATCAACATGGCGATTAGTCTCATCCTGGTAGTAATACAAGTATTGTTTTGTACCATTAAAGATCTTGTTGCCAATAGTTCCGGTAAACTGGGCTGCCAGATCGATACCTTTCCATTCCAGGTTAATGGAGAATCCGAAGGTTAGTTTCGGGATAGGGCTTCCCAGTATTTTTCTGTCCTCATCTGTCAATCTTCCGTCACCGTTCAGATCAAGATACCTGACGTCTCCCGGTTGGGCAAGGGGCACTGACAAAACTGTATCTCCTGCCGCATTAATATAAAAGGGCTGATTGATTACCCTATAGCGTCCACGGGCATCCAGTACGTATTCCCCATTAGCATCAACCAGGCAATCGTCGAGTGAATACAGACCGTCGGTTTCAAATCCCCAGAATTCCCCGATTGCTCCACCAATACGAGTCAGGGTGATTGGATTAATATTATGAACCGATCCGGAGGTTATCGAATCAGATGCCAGGTCGAGTATCTCATTTTTAATAGTAGACATGTTACCATTTAATGAATATTTGAGGTCACCAATTTGGTTTTTATAACCGACCGTTAGTTCAAAACCCGAATTTTTAACGCTACCGATATTTACTTCAGGAGAAGTATTGTCTATTTCAAATTCAAGTCCCAGTGTGTAAGTACCTACAGTATAAGGTACTTCCTGTAACATGAGCATATCTTCATTTATCCGGCTATAGTACTCAGCGCTCACTGTTAATCGATTCTGCAAGAAAGCCAGGTCAACCCCAAAGTTCGACATATGTATGGTCTCCCAACGGATTTCCGGATTGGCGATCTGCACCGGAGCTGCGCCAGGCGAGGAGTTAGAATTGTTATAAGGATAACCGAAAGTATCCGGGGATCTTACAATACTCAGATAGGGATAACCGGATTTTGCATAGGTACCTACCAGTCCGTATCCAAACCTGAGTTTACCGAAGCTGAAAATATTCAGGTCTTTAATAAACTCTTCTTCAGAGAACTTCCAGCCCACTGAGAATGAGGGGAAAGTACCCCAGCGGTTATCAGGGCCGAAAGAGCTCCTCCCGCTATAGCGAATATTGGAAGTGAGAAGGTACTTGGATCTATAATCAAGATTCAACCTTCCCAGGTAGGCAAATCCACGGTTCTCATAACCAGTGCCCTCAATAATCTGGTTGATTAATGTATCATTGGAAGACTGGGAGAAATACTGCAAATAATCCGGTATATTCGGAGCCATAGCCCTTTCTCCGTTATAGTCATATCCCCAGTCGCGGTTCAATTCTAAACCAGCCATCAGTGAGACATTGAAGGCATCCATGATAGAAACATCGTACTGTAACAATTCCTGTGCCGTATAGCTTAAGTGTTTATCCATTGAGGCAATGATCTTCACTTCATTATCATTTCGAAAATCATAAATAGATGAGAAATAGGCATTCTGATAATCTTTGGTGTCGCCGAAATTAATATTACCTGCTATTCGGGAGGTGAAAGAAAGACCTTTAATAAATTCAATTCTAAGCCCCAGGTTGGCTATGAAATTGTTTTCTTTGGATAAACGGTCAACCATATCCAGTCTTGCAAGAGGATTGACCCGTGCATATTCCGAGATTCCCCATTCGTCGACATTGTCATAATCGCGATTTGGGTTATAAGCCGGAACATTAGGGGGCATGATGAGTCCATTACGAATGGGACCGTCATAGTAGGCATTCCACACATTAGGTGGCAGGCCGGTGAATTTTCTGTTGATATAACTGATCCTTTCTTCGAATGTAATACGCTTGGTTAATTTGTGATCAGAATTGATACGAAAAGTAAATCTCTCAAAATTACTTGATTTGACGATACCTGTCTGGTTGTTGTAGGCTGCACTGACTAAAAAGGTTGATACATCATTACCACCGCTGAAAGAGATATCGTAATTCTGTGTATATGCAGGTTGGTACATGATGTCCTGCCAATCGTGGTAAGCAAAAGTGTCACGATTCGAGGTATAAGCTGTATCACCGGGTCGCATTTCCTCAACTACACCAAGCCATTGATCCGTATTCATCAGATCAATTTTACCAACAACATTCTCAATACCATTGTACATGTTGAAATTAGTCTTCATTTTGCCTGAAGTACCTTTTTTGGTAGTGACGATAATAACTCCGTTACCTCCTGAATCACCGTAAATAGCCGCCGAGGAGGCATCTTTAAGGATTTCGATGGAAGCCACATCGCTGGGAGCGACATCTGAAAGATTGCCGGGAACGCCGTCGATAATGATCAGAGGATCAACACTATTCACGGAGCTGATACCACGGATCTGGATTACCGCTTCTTCACCCGGTTTCCCGGAGATAGGAATAATATTTACTCCTGCAGCCAGACCCTGCAATGCCTGGTCGATACTTGCAAGAGGTATTTCGGTGAGTTTATCACCACTCACAGAAGCAATGGAACCCGTCACATCACTTTTTTTCTGGACACCATATCCGGTAACAATCACCTCATCGAGTCCGATTACATCCACGACCATTTTAACATCGATGGTGGTGGCATTATTAACAAGTATTTCTTCAGTTAAATAGCCAATAAAGCTAAACTGAAGTATATCGTCGGGGGCAACAGATATTGAATAATTACCTTCGATATCGGTAATCGTACCTGTTGAAGTTCCCTTCGATATTACAGTTACACCCGGTAAAGGTTCATCCGAACTTGCGTCGGTAACCATTCCGGTAACTACAATATTCTCCTGCTGCCCTGTTCCGGCCATACAATAGTTGTATGATAGTCCGGCAACAAACAGCACCATAACAAGCCTCACGGCTATCAGGTTTCTGAAAGAAAAATAAGTAATACTTTTCATAGTAGGTTATTAAATCTGTTAGTTATAAATATGGGTTAATTATCGGTTTAAAGATAATAAAATGTGCAATATATTCGGCTATTTCAGGAGATTTATGCTTTCAAATATGTGTAACAGGCTCTAGCTTATGGTATAAAAGACCATTTCATAGTTTCCTTACCTGTTGAATTTTAATAAGTAATGCCATTAAGGCATAAAAATTAAGCAATGCGCAATTAATAACCATCATCCTTTGACTTCTGTGTATAAAATAACAGATTCCGGCCTTATATTTTACTTATCTTTAAATTAATGAAATAACCAAAAATGTATTCAGTATGAAAAAATTCAAAATTTACCTTGTATTACTGGCTATAAGCACACTTTTTATTTTAAGCTCCTGCACAAAAAAGAAGAGTTGTACGGAATTAGAATCAGATATTTCTAGTGCAGCTGCGGCATTTGGAACAAATCCCACACAACAAACCTGTGAAGATTATTTTGATGCCATTCATGATTACTATGATGGGTGTGAAACTGTGCCTGCTTCTGTGAGAGCATCTTACGACGCCTGGTTAAATAGTGTTGACTGCTCTATATATTAATTATAGATTAAGAAATAATGAATTCAGGAAAACACCTTAGTGAATTCTGAGGTGGTTTATTAATTTTAATGACAGAAATCGCTTGTCAGGCTCTAATGAGTATTATCAAAAATAACAAGATGAGTAAATAGCCTTTCTTTTAACTTCTTTATTTTAGTGCAGGTATTATACATCATTATTCGTCTTTCAATTATGCTACAAGTTAGGTTGAAAATAGAAGCAAGTCAATAGATGTTTCTTGAATTCCTATGCTGCGGGCATTAATAATTTGATTGATATTGACTCATTTCTTAGATATGGTCGACCTTATTATTGCATGATATATTTTAGAATTGATAGTGCGGAGCCGGTTACTCCACTCTCTTTTTATATCTAAAATTACTCCCATTCGGCATCATATTTAACACTTATCAAGAAAAACCCTTGCTAATTATTTGATTAACAAGGGTGTATGAAATTTGAGAGCGGTCTAAAAAAAGACTGTTGTTATTTGACTTGTATGTATCTATGATTTTTTTGTGATGATACTTATTTATCCGGATGACTATATTTAATGTTATTTTGAAGTAAGCATTAATTCATCGCTAGTATTTATCCAATTATTCGGATTTGTCATCCAGCTTTCAATGGCTGGTTCTGATTCCTCTGCTTCATTAAGGTCTAACCAGAAACTGTTTTGTGTGTTGCACATCCAGTCCTCAATGA
>CAZQCO010000051.1:0-5743 GCA_964592225.1 uncultured Bacteroidales bacterium | reverse complement strand
TCATTAAGGTCTAACCAGAAACTGTTTTGTGTGTTGCACATCCAGTCCTCAATGACTGGTTCTGATTCCTCTGCATCACTAAGATCAAACCAGAAACTGTTTTGTGTATTGTACATCCAGTCCTCAATTTCGAATTCATTTTCTATAGCTTCTTCAATTAAGTAATTGCAGGCATTTCCAGTATTCTGCGAGCCTGGATATTTTGTATTTTCACTATAGCCATTGTCAGTATTGCTGGAATCCTTTAAAATAAAAGAACTTTCGCCTGCGAAAAGGGTAACTTGTGTCATAATCAATCCTGCTACAAGAAATGCTTTTGCTCTATTGGCAATCTCCGGGTAATTATTTTTTGTTTTCATGATTGAGGTTTTAATGTTTGACAAATGTACAGGGCTGGCTTATCATCTTTGTCATTTGCAGGTAAAAGAACGTCACGAATTGTCATGAGTTTGTAAAATCTCTTAAATCATTGACACGGGCAAGCTATTCACCCTGATTGTTTAAAGCATTTACCTTCTTTTTACCCCAAGGATAGATGAAATAACAGAAATTACTGAAAAGTCCATATCTACTGTATTTCATCTGACAGTATGAATTCGACACGGTATTCCATTTTATAGATTGATCCTGCAATGATTTTTTCATTGTAATATTCAGGAATGAGTGCGGGGCTAATAACCTCGCACTTTTTTTATGCCTGAAATTGAGTAAAAAGAAACCCTTTAAGGAATCCAATAAGTAAAAAAAGCCCGTAAATATCTGATTTACAAGTTATATGAGTGGTCTGGGCGGAGCTCAGTCAATATAACTAGGCCATTCTAGAAAGTTCAAATACACTTTCAACAGTATTTCATCTTGCTTAGTTAATAGTAGGATTTTATTACTAAAATATGGTTGATTGTATTCATTTGTGTATTCAATAAAAAAGCACTTACATTTTATTTTTTGTAAGTGCTTAATTTTCAAGTAGCGAGAGAGGGACTTAGCCTGTCCCGACTTCAGTCGGGAAACTCTCGACCTTCCCGATCTATGATCGGGACGCTCTAATTTCATTGTGCAACTAATGATTCAAGATACTTGCGACTTTTCTGCCTCTTAATCTCCTTTTCTCTTAGTATAGCTTCTCTCTTCGTAGGATATTCCTCAAAATATAACATTTCCCAGGGTCGGTATGGCCTGGTCGAAGGAGTGGATCCCTTATTATGTTTTGCTACGCGGGAATTCAGATCAACAGATTCACTATATAATATATACACATAAAACATAACCTTGATATAGCAAAAAAGGGAAATGAAACATCATTCCCCTCATTCATAGCGAGAGAGGTGTTACCTTCGGTGAGTCCATGTGGGAAGCTTTACAATATAAATACAAATTTACCCTTCGGGTCATATTTATTTGCTATAAATCATTGAAGTAAAACTTCATGATTTTCATCAAACAAAAATCCCCGCTAATGCTGGGCAAATTTGTATTTACTCTGTAGCGTGGAGTGGTGAAATATCTAACTTGGAATGGGTAAATGATCTGATGAAAGTTGTCAACTTTTGTCGGGGACAATGAATACCTGAAGTATTGGACTAATTTGCAATAGTATTGCATATTTGTCCAATATTACATACTTTTACTAAATGATAGCACGAGAAATAGCACCAATTATCATCAGATTAAGAAAGCAGTTTCCTGTGATTACACTCACTGGTCCTCGACAAAGTGGGAAAACGACAATCCTCAAATCGATATATACAGACATTCCTTATGTTAGCCTTGAAGATATTGATATAAGAACTACTGCAATCAGCGATCCTCGAGGATTTTTAAATAATTTTCCTAGAGGAGCAGTTTTGGATGAAATTCAGAGGACTCCAGAGCTTTTTTCATACATACAGGGAATTATAGACGGAAACAAGGATATCCATTTTGTTTTATCCGGTTCACAAAACTTTCTGCTACTTGAAAACATTTCACAAAGTCTTGCAGGAAGGGCAGCCATTTTAAAACTACTACCTTTTAGTATGTCAGAGCTAGGTGCTGAAAGACTGACCCCTGACTCCTATGAAGAAATAATTTTTAAGGGGATGTATCCAGGCATCTATGACCGGAATATTGAACCAAATTTCTTTTATCCTTCCTACATAAGTACGTATATCGAAAGAGATGTAAGGCAGATTAAAAACATCGGGAACCTGAACAGCTTTACTAATTTTCTTCAACTTTGTGCTGGAAGAACAGGGCAAATTGTCAACTTAAACTCCCTGGCTACCGATGCCGGAATTTCTCCAAATACGGCAAAGTCATGGTTGTCCATTCTGGAAGCAAGTTTTATTATCTTCTTTTTACAACCTTACTATAAAAACTTCAATAAAAGAATAATCAAATCGCCAAAGTTATATTTCTATGATACTGGTCTGGTCTGTTCATTGCTTGGAATAAACACTTCCGAGCAGGTAAAAACATACCATTCAAAAGGAGCGCTTTTTGAAAATATGATCATCAATGAACTAATGAAAGCCAGGCTACATCAAGGGATAAATCCCAGATTCTACTTTTGGCAGAACAAAACGAAACAGGAAATTGACTTAATCATAGATCATCCGAAAGGTGCGGTTCCTATTGAAATAAAATCTGGAATGACAATGAATGAAAGCTATTTTACCAACTTAAAATACTGGCAAAAAGTTTCAGGCGATAAATCTGAAAATATGAAGGTTATTTATGGAGGCGACACAAACTTGAATACTGCTTTAGGTAACTATATTTCCTGGAAAAGCATTTCAAAATTCAATATTTGAAAAATTCCAGGCTAAGAGTAGTATTTAACTAAGCTCTTTTATAATTGCAGGCTATTTCTTACAGTAGTTAAAAACTACATTTTAAATACAACAAAGTTGCAAACTTTGCCGAGCGGCCTAACGTAAACTACGGCGAGCTGGGGACTGTATCGAAAATCGTTAAAGTACAAAATGCAATATTTGTTACTCCAAATTTGTAAGAGATTGCAACTATCTTGATATGTCTCAGGTTTCTAAATGCCGTTACATTACATTGGATTACAATCGCTTACTGAAGGTCAGCAAAATTTTAGATTAATCGATTTAAGAATTAACCAATTACTGAAATTCTCAATGTCGTTGATTTGAAAAATCAAATTTTACTGTTCATACCATCCAGACAGCTGTTCATGCCATTTTTTTGTTTTTGAAGTATTCGAATACGTAATTTGATCTAGTGAAAGAATAAGTATATGTCGTATTAGAATGACTGAAGATAAATTTGAAATATTCTATCAGTTCAGATATGATAATAAAGATAAATGCAACCAGAATGCAATAATGCAACATATGCTCACCTGATTTTATAATAGATTGCAACCAGAGTTATATGTAGCACGATGCTGTTTATTGTTACTTTACTTAAAGTATAAATAAAAAGTCTAGGTGTACTTACTCACTATGGTGTTATAACAATAAAACTGTTAAAAATATTATTCGAACCTAAATTCATTACTGCAAGGTAAAATAAGATTAACTCTTGCGCGCCATTTGGCAATCAAACCTATAAAACTTAATCAGATGAAAAAATCGATTGTCCTATTATCACTTTTGCTTTTCTGTTCAATCTTAATATTTAATTCATGTAAAAAGTTTCCCCCAGAAGCCAGTTTTACATGTGATGAAACATCGGGGGAGTTTCCCCTGCGAGTAAATTTTACTTCCACTTGTCTAGGGGAAATATCCTCTTTTTTATGGGAATTTGGAGATGGAGGAACAGCTGAAACCCAGAATGCTCAGCACATTTATGTAAATGCTGGTTCATACACAGCCAGGTTGACAGTTGAGGGGCCTGACGGGGAAGATTCAAGTGAAAAAACTATTACAGTAACATCACCTGCTCCTGTGTCTGGTTTTACCTGTGATAAGACTTCAGGTACTGCACCGCTTACTGTTAAATTCACCTCAAGTTCAACAGGTAGCATAACTTCTTATTCCTGGGATTTTGGAGATGGCGGGACATCAAACAGTCAGAATCCTTCACATACATATAGCAGTGCTGGCACATACACCGCCAAGCTTACTGTGACCGGACCAGGTGGCTCTGATTCGAATACAAAAACCATTACGGTATCTTCACCTGCTCCTGTTGCCAATTTTACCTGTAATAGGACAACTGGTGAGGCCCCTCTCATAGTTTATTTCACCTCAAGTTCAACAGGTAGCATAACTTCTTATGCCTGGACTTTTGGAGATGGGGGGACATCAAGCAGTCAGAATCCTTCACATACTTATAACAGTGCTGGCACATACACTTCCAGGCTAACAGTTACCGGACCAGGCGGCTCTGATTCGAAAACAAAAACCATTACGGTGAGTGCGAATCCCGGGACAAATGTCATATTATACAACAATACTCACACTGAAGTCAACGTAACCCTTAATTCATCGACAAAAACAATTGCTGTTGGAAGCTCTGTTACATATAATGCCGTACAAGGATCATCAGTTTATTATTCAGCTTATACATATGGTAAAACAGATGCAGGAGGTACTCAAATAGGAGGGAGAATGGAATGGAGCGGTACCTTGTCATTAACCGGCGGAACTAATTCTTGGAATTTGAATGTAGGCAGCGATTATTTCTTCATATATATGAGAAACAGTAGTACTCATACTCTGAGTAATTTGTATGTTAATTACGAATTAGCCTCACAGACTGTAGATTACATTACAATATCCAACTCAGGAACAACTGATCCGCTCGGTTACTATAAAGCATGGACCAATTCAAATGTTCGGATTTATTGGCAGGACAATATGAGTGTTTTTTATTACTGGAATTATAATACCCACTTTACTTTACCATGGACAGATAATCAATCTGTTTCCTTAGTTGCATCATCTAAATCAGGTAAATCCGGTGCTGATGAAAAATTAAGTGTTGAAATATCTGGAACTAGTGAATTGCCAAAACAACCATATATCTATAGATCTGATCCAACTGCTGTTGATCTGTACTGTAAATAACAATATTATTTTGTATAAAAGTATTTTTATATAGTTGCATATCAGGTCATAGCTATGAAACCAGACCGTACGATGGAAGGAGTATGTGAGGATGAAGAAGGTAGTCAAGCATAGACTTATAATATCCTTCTTGGCTTGGAGAATTCAATAGTTGAATCCATTGAGAACTATGTTAAATAGAAATTAATCTTCTATTCATTTGTTGAGCAATAAACCTGTATTTTTCAGGAAGTAGCGAATGTAACAATCATTGGCTTACTGGCGGGAACAAGCGAGACGCTTGCACTATGGGGAGAGATGCTAATGTAGATTGGAGATCACGAAGAAGTTCTTTCGATCTGGCTTTGAGAAGCGACCGGAATCATCTGCGATGTTAAGAACTACGCTGAAGGAATCCCTCCTGAGCTGATCATTGGTTGTGTTATCCATCTTACTGGTTTGAATGAATTTCCGAATGCCGGAATTGAATTGCTTTGCTTTCTGATAGACAGCCAGTTTTTCGAAATCGAACATGAAGTTAAAATTTGATTTTGACTAACGTTTTTCCTCTTCACTCTCACACTGCTTATCACTCTGTTTTAAGAGTGAGTTTGAGTGTGAGAGTGTTCGCCTTACGGCTCAAAAAAAACAGAGTAAAGTTCATCGCTTTCGCTCTTCACTTTCACTCTGTTTTTTGTAGCGAGAGAGGGACTTGAACCCTCGACCTCATGATTATGAATCAT
>CAZQCO010000050.1:0-28815 GCA_964592225.1 uncultured Bacteroidales bacterium | reverse complement strand
ACAAAATATTCAACCTGTTTGCCATTATTTATGCATTCCTGAAGAAAAACAAGACTATTTTGCCATACAACAACATTATCGAGTGCCCCATGAATAAGAAGTAATTTCCCCTGAAGCTTATCGGCCATCAAATTGACATTGGTTTGTTTGTAACCTTCAGGGTTTTGCTCGGGTCGGTCCATATACCTTTCGCCATACATGACTTCATAAAATTTCCAATCGCTTACTACACCTCCGGCAACCCCAACTTTAAATATTTCCGGAAAGTGTTCCATCATAGAAACTGTCATAAATCCCCCGAAACTCCAGCCTTCAATACCAATCCGGCTGGTATCGACCCATTGCTGTTTTTCCAGAAATTTGATACCCTCATACTGATCCTCAATCTGAGGTATCCCAAGCTGACGGTGAATGATATCCTCAAAATCACGGCCACGATATTCTGATCCCCTGCTATCGAGCTCAAAGGATGCTATGCCATGTTGCGCATAATACTGATGAAGGTAATCTGTTCGCAAAAGCCAGGACTCAGATATGAGCTGAACATGGGGCCCTCCGTATACATATACGATTACGGGATACTTTTTGGTGGAATCGAAATCAACCGGCCAGGTAATCCTGTAATAGAGTGATGTTTTCCTGTCACCAGCCATTATTGTGCCTGTGGTAACCTTTCCCAAAGTATACCCACTCAGAGGATTTGGTGCATTCAGAAGTTCGGTAACTACTTTTCCTTTACTGTCAATTATTCTAACCTTACGTGGTACCGTTGTACTTGAATAAGTATCGATGAAAAATGTTTTTTTAGCGTTCATAACTACTTCATGCGTTCCCATATCGGGCGCTAACCGTATAGTGGTTTTTGCAAGCAAATCGTACTTATATAAATGTCTTTCCAGGGGACTTTCTTTGGTAGCCATGAAAAATATAAACCGTTCGCTCTCATCGAAACCTAATAGCTGTGTGACTTCCCAATCGCCTTTTGTAACCTGCTTCAGTTTATTGGTTGACGATTCATAGTAATATATATGGTTGTATCCATCACGTTCGCTCTGATACAGGAAATTACCCGGATTTTTTTCTGAGAAAACCAGCGGATTCATTGGCTCCACATACTTTTTATTGGTTTCTATAAAAATTTCCTTTTGCATTTCACCTGTAACTGAAGAGTAACAGCGCAAGATCATCGTATCCTGATCACGATTAAGATGTTGAACATAGATAAGTTGTTCATCGGGAGTCCAGGATAGGTTGGTATGATAACTATCCGGTTCTCCGGTTATTGCTAATTTGACCAAGGAATCACTAATTACAGAATAAACCCATATTTCAGTTTCCTCACTTACCATGCCTGCCATAGGATAACGAATATTTTCAATCTGAGCAATCCTGCCTTCAATATTGACCAGAGGATACTGAGTCACTTGCTTTTCGCTTTTTTTATAAAAAGCGATAAAAGTACCCTTCGGGGACCAAAACATCCCCTCTTCCATGCCAAATTCATGTCGGTATACAACGGTTCCGTTTAATATGCCGTCAAGTGTATCGTTTGATAGCTGCCCAACATCTTTATCCCTTTCCCGGATAAAAACATTCTGCCCCAATGTATAGGCAATTGTGGTAGTATGCGGTTCGAGGATAAGATTTTCTGCCCGTTCCGGAATTGGAATAGCAACCAGATCTTTTGCATGTATATCTATTAATACAAGGTTGTTGTTTAAATTAAAGTAAAATTGGTTTTCTGAAAGAAATACTATTTCCGGGAATTGTCCTATACTTGATAAATTGTTCTTTTGCATTAATTCGTTAAGCTCGCTTAACGTAAATAATAAGATTTCCTCCTGTTGATATACTGTCCGGGCAAAAAGGGAATCGTTACGAAGATAACACAAGCTGTCAGTACGTCCCATCCATTGTAAATTCTGAATATTGGTTGGTTTAAGATAGGTCACACGTCCAAATTCGATATCATCAATTGTAAAATATTGTGCGGCAATTATTTCAGGAATAATAATTATCCAGATAAACAGTATTAATTTATTTTTCATGATTTAAGTTTTTCTCTTTAAAACCTGAATATAGTGTTTTCTCTTCAAATTTTATAAATATTCCTCTGTCCGTAACTAATATCGCTCAATTGCGTAGAATTCCTTGCAGAACCAAATAATGAGACCAACTCATAACTATGAGTGAACAGATTCTTAAGGCTTTAATGGAGTTATTCGCTATTATTGCGAGACCTGATGACTACTCTACTGAAGGAGGAGACCGTCGTACAGTCGTTGAATCGTACCTTAAAAGAATATTAAATCAGGAACTTGTTGAAGGTTATCTTGAAATATTTGATAAATTTTTTACTCGTCATCAAAGTCTGGTAAATTCCAGAGGAGCAAAACGAATTGGTCCCGACTCGGTAAAAATTCTGAGAATTTGCGATCAGATAAACCGTGAACTCACTCAAAAACAAAAATTAATTGTATTAATTCACCTGTTTGAATTCGTATACTCCGACAGATCTGAGATATCGAACCAGGAATTCGAATTTATCAAGACCGTTGCCGATTCCTTTAATATTGATAATGAAGAATATAAAAATATACGTGATTTTACTATCAGTTTCGAAGAAAGTATATTTTCTTCGGGAAATTTATTGGTAGCAAATAGCAAAGAAAACAATACCAGTCAAGAACGAAAACATCTATGTGTCCGACAATTTAAAGGCGAACTCTGGTTCCTTCAGACAACTTCAACAAATATCTACTTTATCAAATACATGGGTGATAATGAGCTATATCTTAACGGACAGCTATTACTTCCATATAAGGTATTCGTTTTTAATCCGGGTTCATCCATTAGAGATCACAATATCCGACCTATTTATTATAGCGATATTGTAACGTTGTTTCGGGAAGAACAACGCGAATCGAAAATTGTATTTGAAGTCAAAGATATTAGTTACAAATTTCGTAACGGTTCTGTGGGTTTGAAACAAATGAGTTTTATTAAGGAATCGGGACGATTGGTTGGAATCATGGGAGCCAGCGGAGCAGGTAAATCTACATTACTGAATGTGCTGAATGGTTCGGAGAAACCAACTAGTGGCAGTATTGCAATAAATGGTATTGATATTCATAACGATAAGAATAAAATCGAGGGATTAATCGGTCATGTTTCTCAGGATGACCTGCTCATCGAAGAGCTTACGGTTTTCCAGAATCTCTATTATAATGCCAAGCTATGTTTTAGCAACTATTCTGAAGCAAAAATCATTGCGACAGTCGATCGTATGTTACAAAACCTGGGACTTTATGAGATTAAGAATATCCAGGTGGGTACTCCGTTAAATAAAATGATAAGCGGAGGACAGCGAAAACGCTTGAACATTGCCTTGGAATTGATACGTGAGCCTGCAGTACTATTCCTCGACGAGCCAACATCAGGTCTGTCTTCACGCGACTCGGAAAACATCATGGACTTGCTGAAAGAGCTTTCACT
The DNA here is from genome assembly GCA_964592225.1 of uncultured Bacteroidales bacterium. Taxonomy (GTDB): domain Bacteria; phylum Bacteroidota; class Bacteroidia; order Bacteroidales; family UBA10428; genus UBA10428. Next base: position 25,320 of record CAZQCO010000050.1, on the reverse strand, counting down.
TAAAGGAAAGCTGGTTTTTGTGGTAATACATCAACCCTCATCGGATATATTTAAAATGTTCGATGAACTACTGATACTTGATACAGGTGGATTTCTTATATACGATGGCGACCCTATTGACTCCATCATATATTTTAAATCAAAAATACATTACGCAAATTATAATGAAAGTGAATGTAATGTATGCGGTAATGTCAATCCGGAACAAATTTTCAATATTGTAGAATCAAACATCCTCGATGAATACGGAAAATTTACTCAACGCCGGAAGCTATCGCCAAAAGAATGGTATCAGTATTTCAATGAGCATATTAAAAATAAAGAAGCGCAAGTTGAAATACCTAAAGAGTTACCTCGTATTTCATTTAAAATACCAAACAAATTTAAGCAGTTCTTTATTTTTGTAAGACGCGATATTCTGGCAAAGCTTGCAAATACGCAATATCTCATAGTTAACTTTTTTGAAGCTCCGCTTCTTGCCTTTATCCTTGCGTTCATTATCAAATACTATAATGAAAGTGAATCGAATGAGATTGGATACACACTTTTAGGTAACAGCAACCTGCCGGTATATATTTTTATGTCGGTCATTGTAGCCATATTCATGGGATTAACAATAAGTGCCGAGGAAATAATAAAGGATAGAAAAATACTTAAACGAGAAGCTTTTCTGAATTTAAGCTGGTCAAGTTATCTTTTCTCAAAAGCGATGGTATTAGTATTCATTTCGGCCATTCAGGCCTTACTATTTGTACTTATCGGCAATTCTATAATGGAGATTAAAGGAATGTACCTCCATTATTGGATCATTCTGTTTAGTTGCTGGGTTAGTGCCAATATTATGGGATTGGTTATTTCGGATAGCTTTAAAACAGTCGTTACCATTTATATATTGATCCCTTTTCTTGTCATTCCGCAAATAATTTTAAGTGGTGTTATCGTAAAATATGAAAAGTTAAATCCCAGTATCTCATCTCCAAATAAAATACCTCTTTACGGTGAAATTATCACTGCCCGCTGGGGTTATGAAGCATTAGCCGTACATCAGTTTAAGGAGAATGAATACATGCATATCTTCTATTATCATAACAAAGTGATGAGCATTGCGGAATACAAGAAATACTATTGGGTAAAAAATCTTGAAAATAAAATTGACTTCATTGAAAAGTATGTAGGGGACTACAAGCAACAGGAAAAAATCGAAAATTACCTGAGATTATTACGTAATGAAATATCGAAAGAACTGTCTTTTAATAATGCTGTCGACTTCCAGAATGTGGCTTTGCTTTATCCGGATAAAATAAATTTCCAGGTTCTTGAATCAACAAAAGAATATATTCGGAAAGTAAATAAAGTTTATATCAGAGCCTATAATAAAGCCAGTGACAATCGGGATAAGATTATCAGAACATTCCAGAGTACTCCCGAGGATAAGCGACGTTTTATTCAACTGAAGCGTGATTATTATAACGATAGATTAGCTGAATTTGTAGAAAATAGCAATGAACCTGTAAGGATCATTGAATACAGAGGTCATCTCATTCAAAAAATCGATCCGATTTATCTTGATCCGGAATCGAATTTTATTAAGGCACATTTTTATGCCCCGAGAAAAAAAGTTTTTGGAAGATCCTATGATACTTTCTGGGTAAATACAATGGTTATCTGGTTCATGTCACTTCTCTTTTTTCTGCTACTGTATTTCCGGGGATTCAGAAAACTTCTGGATACATTAGAAAATCTCAATCAAAAATACTTCGAGAAAAAGGATGAAAATTAAAAAGGCTGCATTTTTTAACTTGCAGCCTTATTTCAGAATATAAAAACATTTTTATTAATCAACAATCTCTATCATTTTAAAGGGAACCCTGATAATTGATTCGTAATCTTCACCAGCCTCTAACATATCTTCATCATCCTCTTCGTAGTACCAGTTAATTTGTATGTCGTATTTGTTTTTATGGATGGATTCCAATTTTTTAAAAACATCTAAAATACATTTAGAAGAACTGGTGTTAAAATATTCAAGATGAACATTAACTTCTGTTTTGCTTTTAGGTGTATGAGCATAATCCTCTAACCAATCAACCAAAGGTTTATAGAATTCAATTGAATTCTCAGGAATTGAACGTCCTCTTATCTCAAGTTTACCTTTCTCACTATCGAAATCAACATTTGGTGTTTTGGTTGTGCCTTCTATTATCAATGATTCCATATCTACAGATATTGTTCAATTAAATCAGTATTTGTAAATCAAAAAATACATACTTCTCATTATAGGGATAGAAATGGTATTCCATTTTTTTACCTGTTTTACGAGCAATATCAACCAAACCTAGCCCTCCACCACCCTTAGCGGAAATTTTTTGGTGGTTGAGAATAAATTTATACATATCCTTCAATTCGTCTTTTGATAGTGAATTAATCTTATCAATTTTTTCTTTGAGAAATTTTGTTTTAACAGAAGCAACAAAGTTTCCTGTAGTTACTCTGTATTCTCCCTCGTCTTCCCTCTCAATCACCAGGATACCAAATTTCGGATCAAGATCTTCCTCAATGCCATCATGCGTTTCTTCAATATGATGGTATAGATTCTGTAAACTTTCAACTAAAACATTATAAAGTTTCTTTCGAATTTTAGCATCCTCGTTTTTAGCTTCCAGTTTACTCTCAACAGCCTCCAGTACCTCATTTATCAGTTCGGAATTAATGCTACCCCTATAAGCCAGAAGAACATCTCCTTCGCTTATCTTTGTGTAATATTCATTTATGCTAAAGCTCATATAAAGCTTGTATTAACGGGTATTGTTTCTAGGAATTAACAAATATAGAAAAAATCTTTATTGTACAACTTTAATTTAAGGCACATAAAATTGAGCTATATTATTTGACAGCTATATAAATATAATACAAAAAGTCATATGAAAATATTTTGCTAAGTAACAATTCAATAATATTAACATTTAATTTGTTCTGTATCTGGCTCTTTTACTGCCCGGATATATGTTATACATATTATACCGGCATTCCAAAGCTCCATTGAACAATTTATACTTACTGCTCGGCTTCAATCCCAGATATTTCAGAGCCTCTATATTACTACTGATGATCCAGACTTCGGCTCCTTCAAGACTTTTTTTCATTGTACTACCCATCGATTTATAAAAATTGATCGGATCGGGTTTTGTAATTCGTTGCCCATAAGGAGGATTAATAATTACCGTAGCATCTCCGGTAATTTTAGGGTATTCCCTAAAATCAAGGCCGCGAAAAGTGATATTTTTGAGCACTGAAGCCTGTTTTGCATTTCTCAGCGCTATTTGCATGGCCTGCTTCGAAATATCGCTGGAGAAGATATTTCCTTCCCATTTTTTCTCCTGGATATTATCAAAAATATCCTCCATCAGCTGCGCATCAAAATCAGGACTTCTTTCAAAACCAAATTTCTTCCGAAAAATTCCGGGAGGAATTTCCCTGGCTATCAGAGCAGCTTCTATGCCAATTGTTCCTGAACCGCACATCGGATCGTGAAAATCTTTTTCTCCCTTCCATCCTGATAGCATAATAAGCCCGGCAGCCAAAACCTCATTCAGAGAAGCCTCAAAATTACTTGAACGATAGCCACGTTTATACAACGATTGTCCTGAAGTATCCAACGATACTGTTAGTTTATTACTGGCCAGATGCACATTGATAAACAGGTCGGGATCGGTTTTATTTATACTTGGACGGCGATTGAATTTTTCGCGAAAGCGGTCGACTATGGCATCTTTCGCACGCAAAGAAATAAAATGTGAATTCGTGAAAACCGATGTATTCAGAAAACTATCCACTGCAAAGGTCATACCCGGCTGAAGATTCTTCTCCCATTCATATTCTCTGATCCTCGCATACAAGTCGACCTGATTCTTTATTTGGGCTTGAATTACCGGGATAAGAATCCGCAGTGCTGTTCGCAAGTATAAATTCATTTTATACAAAGTAGCTGTTGTCCCGTAAAATCGGACAGCACGATTCAGGATTTCCACATCTTGTCCGCCAAGTGCCTTGATTTCAGATGCTAATACATCTTCAAGACCCTGAAATGTCTTGGCTATCATTTCAAATTTTTGTCCCGAATTCTGTTTCATCCCTTAATAAAATTCTTAATTATGCTTTCTGCACAGTCTATACGTTTTGTTCCAGTGCCTTCGATAAAAACGTATTGAAGCCCGGCTTGCTTAAGTTCACTTTGGTATTCTTTGAAAAGTATGGACCTCATTTTCCCGCCGTTTTCCCTTACAGCATCGGGCTCCCATGGAATATCAGGTTTACAGAGAAGATATAAGGCATCTTTTGTCCTGGCAATTTCCTGATCGATCCACCGGGGAACCTTTTTAAAAACCCGCTTCAACCACACTTTTGTTATAATTAAATACGTATCAACAAAAATGTAGTTACAGGAATGCTTACTATATTCATTCAATAATTCAATTTGTTTTTCAGCAATATGCACCACATCGTTGTAAATATAATGTCGGTTTAAACCAAGTACATAATCCCGGGCATATTCCGGAATATACTCTCCCTTATACAATGTTGCTAGTGAAGCACAGAGCATTGTTTTTCCGGTCGATTCCGGACCAGTGAGTATTATTCGTATTGGGCCTTTGGCTGTACTTTCCATTGTTTAAGCCATTGTCTGTAACCAACAAAAGCCAGCGTTGTATATATAATAAACAGCAGCACGGTTGGATACAATCCCTTATAAACATACAATATCGCTGATAGCAGGTCCACAAGAATCCAGATCAGCCAATGTTCCAATATTTTCCTGGCCAGCATCCATGTAGCGGTAATACTGAATGCAGTGGTAAATGCATCGTACCAAGCTATTTCACTATCTGTAAAATTGATCAGTATTTTTGCTATTACTAAAAACAAAACCATTGTAATAACAAGCAAAATGGCACCGGTTTTTAGCGTAATTTTCGAAACAGGCAAGTCTATTTTCGTATTCTTCCCGGGATATTTCCAATGATACCAACCATAAACACTGATAATGACATAATATACATTAATCCCCATATCGGCATAAATGCCCGAAGAATAAAAAACATAAACATAAAGTAAGGAAGTTATTAATCCGAAAAACCATAACTGAATCTTGCTTTCGACTGAATAAACAAGGTATATCAATCCTGTAATTGTTGCCAGTATTTCGATATAACTTCTGAAAAACCAGCTAAGAAAATCTGATACTATTTGGACAGAACTACCAGTTATATAATGCATTAATGAAATACTTTTTCATAGTATTGTCTCCAGTTGTTCAGTACTTCAAGAGCTTTCAGAACATTATTGTCTTTCTGATTCAATATTTCGTAAAACTCGTTAGTCGAAAACAGATCCCTTGCCACATAGGCCTTAAATAATAATCTGAGATCGTCTTTGGACCTATTCTCATCATCAGGTTTTGTTTTTAATCCTATCTCAATGGAATACAAGTCCAGTTGACTCAATAAATCTTCTGTAATTACATACTGACTTTTAAATTCTGCTATGTTCCTGTAGCTGCTTTTTAATTTTTTTCGGTTTTTATCAACGTATTGAAGGACAAACTGATTGAGAATTCCTTTACGAATGATTTCGCGCTCATAATCGGAGTAAATGGTCGTATCAAGGGGAATAAAAATATCAGGCATAATACCTCCTCCACCAAATACTATTCGTTTATTAACCAGGGTTTCGTATTGAAGGGAATCGGGAAATGATATACTATCGCTATTGATGAATTCACCATGCTCATAGCGCTTGAATATCTCATTCTGATATTCCTCAACTCCCTCGTCATAAGGTTTTTGGATCAACCGGCCTGAAGGAGTATAATATTTTGCAGTCGTAAGACGTATCATTGAACCATCGGGCAATTCGAGTTGACGTTGTACCAGCCCCTTACCAAATGAACGTCTTCCGATAATAATACCACGATCCCAATCCTGGATAGCTCCGGTAACAATTTCACTTGCCGAGGCGGATTCTTCATCAATCAGAATAATAATTCTTCCCTGCTCAAATAATCCTGATCTTTCAGCAAGGTATTCTCTTCGCCTGCTATGCAGGCCTTCGGTGTAGACAATAAGTTTTTCATCATCGAGGAACTGATCTGCAAGTGCAACAGCCATATCAAGGTATCCGCCCGTATTTCCGGTAAGATCGAGAATTAAATCAATGGCCCCTTTCTTCTTTAAATCAATACCGGCTGCAATGAATTCATCCATGGTCGTCAGCGAAAACCTGTTCAATTTGATATATCCGACACCATCAGATATAATATAAGCTGCATCAATGCTGGTAATTGGAATTTTATCACGAATAATTGTGAAATCAAACAGCTTGTCTACCGAACGACGTTTTACAGTAACTTTAACTTTGGTGCCTTTTGTTCCACGTAATAATGCAAATACATCGTCATTCGTAAGTTCTATGCCTGCTATATTTTTATCATCAACTTTTACAATACGATCGCCGGCAACTATTCCAACTTTTTCCGAAGGACCGTTTGGCACAGGATTAACAACAAAAAGTGTATCATTCAAAATATTAAATGAAATGCCAATGCCTTCAAAATTACCCTGCAGGGGTTCATTCATCTTTTGGACATCATCAGCTGAAATATAAGTTGAATGGGGATCAAGCTGTTTCAAGTGATACATAATAGCCTCCTCCACAAGTTTATCAGTCTTTATGGAATCGACATAGTAATTATCGAGGAAGAATAGAAATTGCCCATATTTCATCGACTCCCTGCTTATCTGACCCTGCACTACCACCAACAAACAACTCTGCAATATTAGTATTTGTAATATCACCAGAGTTTTCCTCACTTTTGTTCTTGTTATCTTCATGAATTTTAAATATTGATGCCTCCTGGCATAATTATACAGAAATTTTTGATCTTTAAAATTATTTATTCAATGCTTATAAATTGAAATCGTACGTCACTCCCACTCGATTGTCGCAGGCGGTTTCGAACTGATATCGTATACGACCCGGTTTACTCCTTTGACATTATTTATAATCTTATTGGATATATCTGCTAAAAAATCGTAGGGTAATCTCGACCAGTCTGCAGTCATCCCATCGGTCGAAGTCACTGCCCTTAAGGTTATTACATTTTCATAGGTACGCTCATCGCCCATGACTCCCACCGATTGTACCGGAAGCAAAATTGCAGCTGCCTGCCATACCTGATCGTACAATCCGTATTCTCTTAATCCTTCGACATAAATATCATCTACCTCCTGCAACATGTTCACTTTTTCAGGAGTTATTTCTCCAAGAATTCTAATTGCCAATCCCGGACCGGGAAAAGGATGCCGGCTTATAATAATATTATCTATCTCGAGCGCTTTCCCCACTTTTCTTACCTCATCCTTGAACAGAAGGTTCAGGGGTTCAATAACTTTCAGGTGCATGCGTTCCGGCAATCCGCCTACATTATGATGCGATTTTATTGTCGCTGAAGGTCCGTTTACTGAAATTGACTCGATAACATCGGGATATATGGTGCCTTGCGCCAGCCATTTGACATCCTTTATCTTACGTGCTTCATGCTCGAATACCTCAATAAAGTTCTTCCCGATACTTTTTCGTTTCAATTCAGGTTCACTGATCCCTTTCAGATCATCCAGAAAAATATCCCTGGCATCGACACCCATAACATTCAAACCCATATGTTTGTATGAATCAAGTACCTTCTCAAATTCATTCTTACGTAACAAGCCGTTGTCAACAAAAATACAGGTGAGGTTTTTACCTATTGCCCGGTGCAACAATACTGAGGCAACTGATGAGTCTACCCCGCCCGATAAGCCAAGTACCACTTTATCGTTGCTTACTTTTTTACGTATTTCGTTAATTGTGGTCTCAATAAAAGATGCAGGCGTCCAATCCTGTTTACAGCCGCAAATATCCACAACGAAATTACGGAGAAGAGATAAGCCTTCAGTAGTATGATATACCTCAGGATGAAATTGAATACCATAGGTATCTTCATGTCGAATACGATAGGCCCCGACTTTAACGTCTTGTGTACTACCTATCACTTCAAAGTTATCAGGTGTATCAACAATGGTATCTCCATGCGACATCCACACCTGGGTACCAGGTGATAGTCCTTTTAACAGTGCCGACTTAGTGTTAATAAAATCAAGTTTGGCTCTGCCATATTCACGGTGTTTCGATGATGTTACCACACCCCCCGCTTCTTCTGCCATATATTGTGCCCCATAACAAATGCCTAAAATCGGTATAGTGCCTTTAATATTTTTCAGATTGGGTTCCGGATGTTCCTTATCCTTCAAAGAGTATGGACTACCTGAAAGAATTACTCCTTTCACCAGGGGATCTGATGCAGTAATTTTATTAAAGGGATGGATTTCACAATAAACGTTTAGTTCACGAACTCTTCGGGCGATCAACTGAGTATACTGTGACCCGAAATCGAGTATGAGAATCATTTCCTGCACTATCGGATAATTTTTAATGAAACGCAAATATAGCCATTAATCGATGAAGAAGAGTCAGCAAAGTAAACTTCAAGCAGATGACTCCCGTGTAAGCGGTATGGCATATGTTTGCAGTTCGTTGGCGATTTGTGTAGCGGGGAATATTTCCCGGGCTTCGATAAGAAAATCGTTAACATTTTTATACCGGTTTGAAAAATGGCCGATCAACAAATCTTTCACTCCGGCCTTTTTTGCCAAAGTAGCTGCCTGAATCGCTGTCGAATGTCCGGTAAGTTTAGCCAATTGCTTATCCCTGTGAAGAAAAGTAGCTTCGTGATAAAGCATATCAACGTTTTTAAGAAGATCGGTATTCTTCTCATAGTATGCCGTATCGGTGCAATATGCTAATGATCGGGCATGATAAGGAGGTTCAGTTAATTCACTATTTTTTAAATATTTCCCATCTTCTGTCTGAATGTCTTCTCCAACTTTAATGGCCTGGATCTGCTTTATTGAAAAGTGATATCTACCGATGGCCTCCTTCCTTATATTCAGAGGTCTCTTCTTCTCCCGGAACAGAAAACCAAAAGTTGGTATTCTATGTTTTAGAGGAAAAGCATAAACTTCAGCAACACGATCTTGGTAGATTTTTTGAATTTTTCGTTTCGATATGGAATGCAATTCTATCGTATAAGAGATTTCTTCAGCAAAATGTTCCCGATAAAAATCAATTATATCTTGCATACCGGGGTGTGCATATAGATGCAAAGTTGTATTGCGTCCAAGCAAATTGAATGTGGACAGAATACCAAAAAGGCCAAATACATGATCGCCGTGCAGGTGACTAATAAATATATGGTTTATCCTTCCAAGTTTTATTTTTGCTCTTCGGATTTGAATCTGTGCACCTTCGCCGCAATCAATTAAAAAAAACCGCTCATGTATATTCAGTACATGAGCGGTTGGAAACTTTGTTGACGTGGGTAAAGCAGAGCTGCTTCCCAAAACCGTCAATTCAAATATCATAGTAATCGAACAATAGTATATTATTTATTTGTATCAGCAATTAAACCTACACCATCCTCGATAGAGTTAGATATATTTAAAACCGTATCGAGTTGTGAAATTGTAATTAATCGTTCTACAGCATCATTCAATCCAGTAAGAACAAAAGTACCATTTGCATTTTTGCAAAGACGATTTGCAACCAAAATAGCACTTAATCCGGACGAATCGCAGTAACGACATTTACTTAGATCAAGTATTATGTTTCTTTCTCCATTACCGGATACCAGCACCAGCTCAGATTTTAATGTTGGTGCGATATGGGTATCAAGCTTTTCCTCCAATACTTGAATTAAAGTGTGATTGTCTTGCTTTTCGATCTTAAATTCCATATTGAAAAGTTTTTATAAATATATTACTTTTCGTTTGATTCTTTATCTTTTTCTTTTTTTTGTTTCTCTGCTTTCTCCATCTCCTGCTTAAGAGCCGCTAAATCCGATACATCACCAAGAGTTGTCCTTTCCACACTCGATTTAATTTTCTTGGCTGCTTTTTTGGCAGCTGTAGAGGCTGCTTTTTTCTCAATATCGGCGGCTGAACGCTTTCCTTCTTCAAATACTCTTGTATGTGAAAGTACAATTTTCTTTGCAGATTTCGAAAATTCTACAACTCTAAATGTAAGTTTTTCTTCGATTTTTGCTGCGGTTCCATCTTCTTTTACAAGATGCTTGGGTGTAACAAATCCCTCTACGCCATAAGGAAGTGAAACAATAGCTCCTTTATCCATTATTTCAGTAATTGTACCTTCATGGTCAGTACCTGGAATAAAAATAGTTTCAAACACATCCCATGGATTCTCTTCCAGTTGTTTATGTCCAAGGCTGAGACGACGATTTTCCTTATCTATTTCAAGTACAACTACTTCAATGTCGTCACCGATATTTGTAAATTCGGCAGGATGCTTAATTTTCTTAGTCCATGACAGATCGGAAATATGGATCAGACCATCGACACCCTCCTCAATTTCCACAAATACTCCAAAGTTGGTGAAATTCCGAACCTTAGCCGAATGTTTGGAACCAACTGAAAATTTATTATCGATTTTTTCCCAGGGATCTGATTTAAGTTGCTTAATTCCAAGCGACATTTTTCTTTCTTCACGATCGAGAGTAAGGATCTGTGCTTCCAGTTCATCACCAACATTCAGGAATTCCTGTGCACTACGCAGGTGCTGCGACCATGACATCTCAGAGACATGAATCAGACCTTCGACACCCGGAGCTATTTCGACAAATGCTCCATAATCGGCCATAACGACAACCTTGCCTTTAACAATATCACCCACTTTCAGTTTTTCATCGAGCGAATCCCAGGGATGCGGCGTCAGTTGCTTCAAACCTAAAGCAATACGCTTTTTATCATCATCGAAATCGAGAATAACTACCTGAAGTTTCTGATCGAGTTGCAGAATTTCTTCAGGGTGATTAACGCGGCCCCATGAGAGGTCGGTTATATGGATCAGACCGTCAACACCACCGAGGTCGATAAATACGCCATAGGATGTGATGTTCTTAACAGTACCTTCAAGAATTTGTCCTTTTTCAAGTTTGGCAATAATTTCTTTCTTCTGTTGTTCCAGCTCAGCTTCAATAAGAGCTTTGTGTGATACAACTACATTTTTGAATTCCTGGTTAATTTTGACAACCTTGAATTCCATGGTCTTGCCAACAAAAATATCGTAATCGCGAATGGGTTTAACATCGATCTGCGATCCGGGAAGGAAAGCTTCAATGCCAAACACATCGACAATCATTCCACCCTTGGTACGGCATTTAATATAACCGGTAATGATTTCGTCCTTTTCTAAGGATTCATTTACCCGATCCCATGATTTCAGTGCCCTGGCTTTTTTATGTGATAAAACCAGTTGTCCTTTTTTATCTTCCTGGCTTTCGACAAACACCTCAACCTTATCACCAATTTTTAGGTTAGGATTGTATCGGAATTCATTAAGACTGACAACACCTTCGGATTTATAGCCTATATTGATTACTACCTCACGCTTATTCATCGAGATTACGGTTCCATCCAGTACCTCGTTTTCAGCAATAGTAGAAAGAGTATCGTCGTACAATTTTTCAATATCACCACGTTTGTCGGCTCCATAAATATCATTGGAATTACTATAGCTTTCCCAATCGAACTCAGCATCTGATTCTTTAAGTGTATCACCACTGGTCTCTGATTTTTTCTTATCCGTGGCTTTTTTTGTGGTAGTCTTTGCTTCAGACTTTTTCTCAGTTTTCTCTTCTTTTTTTTCCTCTTCAGCTTTTTTCTTTACTTCCGCCTTAACCTCAGCTTTCGGAGTTTCTTCTTCCGTCTTTTCTGCTTTGGGTTTTGCTTTCTTCTCAACCTTCTCCTCAGCTTTAACTTCCTTATCTGCCTTTTTTTCTGACGCGGCCTTAGTTTCTTTTTTAGGTTTTTCTTTAGTTTCTTTTTTAGCAGCCTTTTTGGATTTCTCTTTTTTTACATCCTCAGTAGCCTCTTTCTTGGTTTTTCCTTTTTTTCCCGCAGCAACCTCATCTTTATCCTTGGTAGTTTCTACCTTGGTTTCTTTTGTTTCCGATGATTCCGGTGCTTCAACAATCTCAGAATCCTGAACTTGTTCTTCAACCTGTTTTTTTTCTTTTTCCGACATTTAAAATACAATCAATTAATAAGTTAGACATTATATTGTTTAAAATCAGGCTGCAAAGCTATAATTTTCCGGCATAATATACTAGCTAATGGTTAAAAATAATGGATGAATCAGGTCCTTTTAATATAGAAATAATAGATAAAAAAGATAAAAAATTACTGATGAGTTTTTTTTTCTATCTACCCCTGTATATTTTTGGAATAATTATAAATCTAAAATATTATGAAGATAGCTATTGTTGGTACAGGTTATGTTGGTCTGGTAACAGGTACATGTTTTGCAGAAACAGGAGTTGATGTTGTTTGTGTTGATATCGATAAAAAGAAAATTGATAATCTTAAGGAGGGCATCTTACCCATTTATGAGCCCGGTCTGAAATCAATGCTTGATAGAAACTCCGAGAAAGGCCGACTAATGTTTTCAACTTCTTTAAAAGACAACATTCAGGATTGTGAAGCAGTTTTTATTGCTGTAGGAACTCCTCCTGATGAAGATGGAAGTGCCGACCTGAAACACGTTCTTGCAGTGGCAAAAGAAATGGGACAATCCATGAACGAGTACGTTGTTGTAATTACAAAGAGTACCGTGCCTATTGGTACAGCAGGAAAAGTAAAGGAAGTTATCAGGAATGAATTAAAAATGCAAAAAAAATCTATCGAATTCGATGTGGCCTCGAATCCTGAATTCCTTAAAGAAGGTTCGGCTGTTGAAGATTTTATGAAACCCGCAAGAATTATTGTGGGTACCGATTCAGAAAGAGCCGAGAAAATTATTCGGCGCTTGTATAAGCCTTTTCTAATAAATAACCATCCTATTCATTTTATGGATATACCTTCTGCTGAAATGACTAAATATGCCGCCAACTCTATGCTGGCTACAAAAATCAGTTTCATGAACGATATAGCCAATCTGTGTGAGATTGTAGGTGCCGATGTAAATATGGTACGAAGAGGTATTGGCAGCGATCCTCGAATTGGAAACAGGTTTATCTATCCGGGTGCAGGTTACGGTGGTTCCTGTTTCCCCAAGGATGTAAAAGCTATGATTAAAACCGGTAAAGAAAAAAATCATCCGCTGAGGATTCTTCAGGCAGTCGAGGAAGTGAATGAGGACCAGAAGCGCCTGTTGTATAAAAAAATAGCATACCATTTCAAAGGCAATGTGAAAGGTAAAACCATTGCCATATGGGGGTTATCCTTCAAACCAAATACCAACGATATACGCGAAGCTCCTTCTTTAGTACTGATAAACCAGCTTTTGGAAAATAAAGTAAAAATTAAGGCCTATGATCCGGTGGCCATGGATGAAACAAAAAAGATTCTGGGAGAAAGAATTGAATATGGCACTGATATATATGAAGTGGTTTTAGACAGCGATGCCCTGGTATTGGTTACCGAATGGCCGGAATTCAAAACCCCAAACTATAAGGTATTATCAAAATTATTGAAGAACAGGGTGATCTTTGACGGGAGAAATATTTATGAACCGCAGGAGATGAAAGAGAATGGTTTTACTTACTATTGTATCGGTCGGCAAACTGTCTGAATCAATTTATATGAAGCACTCCGGAAAAAAAACTTTTCAGAACTTTAGGCAATTCCAAACCCATAAAAACCCATAATATGAAAGGAATTATTCTTGCAGGGGGTTCAGGCACCCGTTTATATCCTTTAACAGGTCATATCTCGAAACAGATCCTGCCTATCTATGATAAACCCATGATCTATTATCCCCTGTCGGTTTTGATGCTTGCAGGAATTCGCGATATTTTGTTAATCAGCACGCCTGACGATTTACCCTTATTTCGGAAATTACTTAGTAATGGTAACCAGTTCGGAATAAATATTACCTATGCCGAACAACCCTCACCCGATGGTTTGGCACAGGCCTTTATTATTGGTGAAGAATTTATAAAAAGGGACAAGGTATGCCTGATACTGGGCGATAATATCTTTTATGGACATGGATTTGGAAAAGAATTACTCAAATTATCAGGATTTAACGATGGTGCGATTGTGTTCGGTTACTATGTGAACGATCCGGAGCGCTATGGTGTGGTTGAATTCGATAAACAGTTGAATGCTATCAGCATTGAGGAAAAACCCGAAAAGCCCAAATCGAATTATGCCGTAACGGGACTTTATTTTTACAGCAACGACGTGGTGTCCAAGGCCAAATCGCTGAAACCCTCAAAGCGGGGAGAACTGGAAATCACCGATCTGAACAGGTTGTATCTTAAAGAAGGCAGACTTAAAGTTAAAATACTGGGCAGGGGAATGGCCTGGCTCGATACAGGCACACATGAAAGCCTGATACAGGCATCGAATTATATTTATACTATTGAAAAGCGCCAGGGATTGAAAATCAGCTGCCCTGAAGAAATAGCCTACAATAGAGGTTATATCGACAAGGACCAGTTACTCAAACTGGCTAAACCCCTGGAAAAAAACCAGTACGGGCAATACCTGAAAAATCTGGCAGAAAACCGGATAATCACTTTCGACTAATTGAAACCAACATATGAAAATTACTGAAACAGGACTGGATGGACTGCTGATTATTGAACCGGATGTTTATGAAGACCAGCGCGGCTATTTTTTCGAAAGTTATAACCAGGAAAAACTGAAGGCAGAAGGAATCGATTACCCGTTTGTACAGGATAACCAGTCGAAATCGGCTTACGGAGTTATTCGCGGACTGCATTACCAGATGGAACCCAAAGCCCAGACAAAACTTGTCAGGGTGCTGAATGGAGAAATTTACGATGTAGCTGTTGATATGAGACAAGGATCGCAAACCTATGGAAAATGGTTTGGGCTCGAAATATCCTGCAAAAGTCGCAAGCAACTGTTGATTCCGAAAGGCTTTGCCCATGGTTTTTCGGTACTCTCGGAACAAGCCATCGTATTTTATAAGTGCGACGAATATTATGCCCCTGAATGCGACGCCGGTGTTGTTTATAACGATCCCTTTCTGAATATCGACTGGAAAATACCTGCGGATAAGGCCTTACTTTCTGAAAAAGACAGCAAATTGCCGCTGTTTAAAGATGCGAAGAATAATTTTAATTTGTAAGAATTCAACACCATAGGAAACGAACTTTTAGAGAAGAATATTTGGATATGTTGTCAAAATTCGATGTTGAATACGATTTGAAATATATCTTTGAGACATATGACGATTAATCTGACTTAATCGAATCATAGCTATATCACCCCTTATGGGGTTTATTTTATATTTATAATATAGTCTACCGAGATATCAGCCCTGACGGGCTTTTAGAGTAAAAAATGAAAAAAATCTTGATAACCGGATCGAAAGGGCAGCTGGGAACCGAGTTGTTCTTACAGCATACTAAGCTGGCTAATTATCAATTCCTGTTTACCGACATCGAGGAACTGGATCTGACCAACAGAAAATCGGTTCTTGAAATGACCCAAATCGAAAAGCCCGATGTAATAGTAAATTGTGCAGCCTACACGGCAGTGGATAAGGCAGAAGAAGAACCGGAAAAAGCTTTCCTCCTGAACCGCGATATTCCGGCTCATTTAACTGAAGCAGCATTAGCGGTCGATGCCACGCTGATCCATATTTCAACCGATTTTGTTTTCGATGGCAAAAATAAAATACCCTACAAAGAAAGTGACAAGCCCGAACCTCTTTCGGTGTATGCCGAAAGTAAGTATGCCGGTGAACTGGAAGTGTTGAAAAATAAAGACAATATCGTTATCCGTACTTCGTGGCTATATTCCGCTCATGGCAATAACTTTATGAAAACCATGCTCAGGCTGGGAAAGGAAAAAGAAGAAATCGGCGTAGTAAATGACCAGTTCGGGACTCCCACTTCCGCTGTCGATCTGGCCGGTGCTATTCTCAGAATTATACAAAAAATTCTTGGTTCAGAGCTAAATTACGGAGACATTTACCACTATTCGAACGAAGGCATATGCAGCTGGTACGAGTTTGCTGCAGAAATAATAAAACTTGCAGGTTTACAGTGCCTGGTAAAACCGCTGACAACTGTGGAATATCCGCTCCCGGCAAAACGTCCGGCATACAGTGTAATGGATAAGAGTAAGATTAAAGAAACTTTTAAAATTCAAATTCCGGAGTGGAAGGACAGCCTTGGTAAAGTTCTAAAGACAATTTATAAAGAATTCTAGTAGTTAGTTGAAGCCATGTCGTTTAGTTTTGATTGTTTATCTCTTATAATCCATCTGACCTACTCTTCGACTACTCAGAGTGACGGGCAGGCTGAGCGGGAGTCGAAACCTTATTCCTTAATAAATGACATGACTAGTTAAGATTAATAGTTCCGAACTGCGCATCGATAGTAAATTTCGATTTCGCATCAGGCGAAGAATAATTCAACATCTGGAGATTATCTTTTCCTAATTCACTATAAAGTGCAAGATAACCACTAAATGGTTGCAAGGTAAATCTTCTTTTTTCTACTTTTATGCTTCCAAATAATAGTAGTAAATCATTTTTAGATAAAAAATTCATGAAATCAGGAGATGAGGTAAACGAAGTAAGGGCGAAAGCAACTATCTGGCTCGAAGGTAATTACGACAAGGAAACAAAAGACAGGGTTAAGTACCTGCTGGAAAATGACGAGAAAGAACTGATCGACAGTTTTTACCGCAACCTGGAGTTTGGAACCGGTGGCCTGCGCGGCATCATGGGCGTAGGTACCAACCGGATGAACATTTATACGGTGGGTATGGCCACTCAGGGATTGAGCAATTATTTGAAGATGAATTTCAACTCGTTGTCCCGGATCAAAGTGGCTATTGCACACGATTCGCGTAACAACAGCAGGCTGTTTGCCGAGACCACAGCCAATATATTCTCTGCTAATGGATTCAAGGTTTACCTGTTCGACTCGTTAAGGCCAACCCCAGAACTTTCATTTGCCATTCGTCATTTTGGCTGTCAGAGCGGCGTGGTAATAACCGCCTCGCACAATCCGAAGGAATATAACGGATACAAAGCATACTGGGACGATGGCGGACAGATCATTGGCCCGCACGACAAAAATATTATCGACGAAGTGCTTAAAATTAAATCGGTGGATGAAGTACTGTTTAAAGGAGGTACACCGGATATCGAGAGCATAGGGAACGAGTTGGATGAGATCTATACCGATAAGATAAAAGGGCTTTCCCTTTCGCCCGATATTATTGCCCGCTACAGCGATATGAAAATTGTGTACACTCCCATCCATGGTACCGGCGTGAAGCTTGTGCCTATGGCGCTCCGGAAATTTGGTTTCAAAAATATCATCAATGTGCCAGAGCAAGATGTTACCGATGGCAACTTCCCGACAGTGAAATCGCCAAATCCCGAGGAAACTGCTGCCCTGGCCATGGCCATTAAAAAGGCGGAAGAAACTGATGCCGAGCTGGTTATGGGAACCGATCCCGATGCTGACCGGGTTGGGATTGTTGTGAAAGATAACGCCGGAAAATATATTGTCCTTAACGGTAACCAGACGGCTGCATTGCTTATCAATTATCTGCTCACCAAATGGTCGGAGAACGGGAAGCTTAAAGGAAAAGAGTACATTGTCAAAACCATTGTTACTACAGAACTACTGGCGGATATTGCACAAAAATACAGGGTACAGCATTACGATGTGCTTACCGGATTCAAATATATCGCTGATATCATCAGGCAAAAAGAGGGGAAAATGACATTTATAGGTGGTGGGGAAGAAAGCTATGGCTACCTCGCCGGTGAATTTGTCCGCGACAAAGATGCAATTATTTCCTGTTCCCTTATTGCCGAAACGGCTGCCTGGGCAAAAAGCAAGGGTAAATCGCTGTACGAAATGCTTATCGACATTTATAAGGAATTCGGATTCTACAAGGAACGGCTGCTATCGGTTACTAAAAAAGGAAAGGAAGGCGCCGAAGAGATCCAACAGATGATGAAAAATTATCGGAGCAATCCCCCGGCGACTATCAATGATTCAAAAATCGTGAAAATTGCCGATTATCAACTGCAGCAGGAAAAAGACCTGTTGCGCGGATTTATCTCAAAAATAGCCCTGCCAAAATCGAATGTACTCCAGTTCTTTACTGAAGATTGTTCGAAAATTTCGATACGCCCTTCAGGAACAGAACCCAAAATCAAATTCTATTTTAGTGTGAAAAGTAAACTCGATTCGATTGATAAATACGAACATTCAGAACATTTGCTGGATAGAAGGATCGATGCTATAATTGCTGAAATTGTAAAATGAGCCTTCTGAAATAATACTTCAAATATTACAGCCTCTTACAACCATGAAACATAAAAAGAACTATACCCTGCCCCTGATCATAATTGCAGGTATACTTCTTAGCATTACTGCATATTTCGGAACCATTAACAGCCTCACACTTCGGGCAGAAGAACCCCGACGGGGAGTTGTTGCATTTGAAATGACACAAAGCAATAACTATGCGGTACCCACTCTTTTCGGATGGAAATACTACAACAAGCCTCCTGTTTACAACTGGCTGATTGTTATAACCTCAAAAATATCAGGCGTTTTCGACAACTGGGTGGTCCGTCTGCCTTCCCTGTTAAGTCTTCTGTTGCTGATCACCCTAAATTTTTTCTTCGTCAGGAAATTTCTTAATGCTGAAATAGCTGCTATAACAACCATCCTGCTCGTTATAAATGTTGATTTCCTTTTTTACGGAGGCGTGTATACCGGTGAAATCGATCTCTTTTACTCGCTGGTTGTGTATTTACAGGGACTCAGTATTTTCTATTTCGGGAAAAAACAAAAAAAGTTAGACCTGTTTTTAATCTCTTACACTTTGTGTGCTATCGGATTACTTACCAAAGGACTCCCCTCCCTGGCATTCCAGTTTTTCGGTCTTCTTGCCTGGGCCCTATCTGCACGAAATTTCAGGATACTTTTTCATTGGACACACCTGCTGGGAATTTCAATACTTATCATACTTATTTCACTGTACTTTTTTATCTATTCGATGTATGAAGATCCATGGCCCTTTATCCACAACCTGTTTCTAGAATCGAGCGAAAAAACGGCACAGGGCAAAAACCTGCTGCAAATTCTGAAAGCTCTCGCAATGTTTCCGGCCATACTTTTCAAGACCCTGCTTCCCGGCATCATTTTTATCGTATTTTTCCGGAAATCAACTTTTCTCAAAGCCTATAAGAAGAATAAATATCTTAAGTATATCACCTGGTTTATTATTCTTAACATTCCTATATACTGGATAACACCCAGTTTTAAAATCCGTTACCTCTATATGCTTTTCCCGTTCATTACTACCATCCTCGCCATACTTTATATTAACGGAAAAAAACATTTCCCCCGGCTGAATGCTTTCATTGAAAAGATCTTTCTGGCTTTTATTATCATCTTTTGCCTGGGCTATATCGCTTCCTATTTTATCAACTTTCTCGATCAGCACGATCCTTCCAAATTGATCCTTACCGGAATCCTGGTATCCACTTTGTTGGTTCTTTTCCTTTATTTCAAATTAATTCCCTACAGAATTTATCTCATCATGCTGTCGTTCCTGTTATTCCGGATTTTTTTGAACTACTATTATTATCCCGATTTTCACTCGCGGTATATGAAGATCAATACCTTTATTGAAGATGTTATAAATGTCACGGCCAATGAACCTGTGTATTATGCCGGAAAAAGCATAACAAAGATTGTTGAAAATTCGCTTACCAATAAAATATCACATCAGGATCGGATTGAGATCACCAGTGTCCCTCCTATTCATTATCAGGTGGCTTACTATTTGGGAGTTCATAAGAACAGGGTGCTGAATTTTACAGAAGAAACCCGGGAGGATGTATTTTACATTTCGGAAAAAGAATTTACTGAAAATAAAGCCGTCACAGTTTATGCAGAAACGGATCAATGCCTACGTCACTGCAAAGGATATGTTTTGTACAAATTAAAACCACCGGAAAATGAAATCGTACCGTAAAGAACTTTGGTTTAAAACCGACCAGCGTCGACAATTGTTGAACATTACGCCCGATATTCAGCAATGCCTCGATGAAAGCGGCGTTCGGGAAGGACTGGTGCTGGTAAATGCCATGCATATTACAGCCAGTGTATTTATTAACGACGATGAATCGGGACTTCATCAGGATTTTGAAGTATGGCTGGAAAAACTGGCCCCTGAGAAGCCATACTCTCAATACCGGCACAATGGATTTGAAGACAATGCCGATGCACACCTGAAACGCACGGTTATGGGACGCGAAGTGGTGGTAGCTGTTACTGAAGCAAAGCTCGATTTTGGTCCCTGGGAACAGATATTTTACGGTGAATTCGACGGAAAACGTAAAAAACGGGTGCTGGTGAAAATTATCGGGGAATGAGGAGGGAAGCACAAGACGAAAGATAAAAGGCAGAAGGCAAAAGATAAAAAGCAGAAGGCACAAGACAAAAGATAAAAGACAGAAGGCACAAGGCACAAGGCACAAGGCACAAGGCACAAGACAAAAGGCAGAAGATAGAAGGCAGAAGGTAGTAGTCGGTGATAAGTAGTCTCTGGTTTTCCGAATTTTTCGGGATCAATGCCGTGTAAGTTATTGTAAATCAATAAGTATTTTTTATTTTTGGGTGTTGCAATAATTTAATGGCACGTAATTCAGGCAATCGTCCCCAAGAAACAGATTAAGTTGCCCTTTCAGGACGAAGGTTTTGAATATTACCCGATGACCAAGGCGTTGCCATTGGGCTGAATTGATCAGGGCCTCCAGCCCGGTTTATTGAATCCTGCGAACGCACCCGTCTGAACGAGTTCATTCGGGCAGGCAGCAACCAGTATTCATCTCCCCACTCCTTGCACTCATTACAACTCACGCTTTAGCCGTTCAATCTTCAAAAAAATAATCGGGGAAATTCACAAGATAAACCTTATCCGTTGCTCTTGTGACTGCAGTATACAACCATCGCATATATTCCCTGTCGATACGTTCTCTGGTCATATATCCCTGATCGATAAAAACCGTATTCCATTGTCCGCCCTGCGATTTGTGGCAGGTCACTGCATAGGCATATTTTACCTGAATGGCGTTAAAATACTCATTATTCCTTACCATTTCATACTGTTTTCTTTTGGGTTTTATTTCAGCATAGTCTTCCAGAACAGAATAAAACATCTCCCTGTTTTTCTCGCTGTTCAGTGCAGGGGTCTCCTCATGCAATACATCCAGCAGCAACAGGGCATCGATCTCCGTATTATAATCGATAAGAAGCAGGGTACAATTGGCAAACCTGTAGCCATACATTTCATAATGCTTATGGATGCGAACTACTTTCACAATATCTCCATTTGCAATAAAATCGAGTTCCATATCCTCTTTCAGCCAAAAATAATTATTCCTGACCACCATGAGTAAATCGCCGGGTACAAGCTCCTCTTCGCGGTATAAAATGGATTGTCTTATACCCTTATTGTAGTTGTTGGCCCGTTTATTCGACCGGTTTACCACGATAGTATCACTCAGGCCCGACTTATCATAACTTCCGGTAAGGACATCCAATAGTTCAGGTCCGGCAACCCGCACAATATCTGAGTAATCATTCAGGGTGAATATAGGCAGGGAATAATCGTTACTATCTATTTTATTACGAATGTTAGTGGCATTAACCAGTATCCCCGATTCCTTTTTTTGCCTCACAACTTCCGATAGCATTTCAGTAGTAATATTCTCCGAATACTTAGTAAGGCTTGTCACCGACAGCGCCGGACTGATATCCATCCCGACAGGCGGGAGCTGAGCCGTATCGCCTATCAATATCAGTTTACAGCCTTTACCATTATAAACATATTCTATCAGATCGTCGAGCACATAGCCCGATCCAAAAACAGCTCCTTCCTGCTTCTGATTTGAGATCATGGAGGCTTCATCGACAATAAAAATTGTACGGGTATGCAGGTTCTTGTCGAGTACAAACTTGCCCATCCCATCTTTTGACGATTTCTGGCGGTATATTTTTTTATGTATTGTCAATGCCTGATGTCCCGAGTAAGAAGCAAACACTTTTGCAGCTCTGCCGGTTGGGGCCAGCAAAACAGATTTCATTTTTACTTCGCTGAGCATTTCTACATAGGCACTCAGCATGGTCGTTTTACCGGTGCCTGCATACCCGGCAACCAACAGAAGACTGTCCTCCTGACTATTAAGTGTAAATAAAGCCAGGGTATCGATAAGTCGTTCCTGAGAGGGAGTGAGCTGATCGTTTAATTGCTTTCTGATAAGGGATGAAATATGATTTACCAGCATTCGTTTATCAAATGAGTGAATACGCTCTCTAATCTAATTTTTTTTTATAAATTCGCATCAATTCGAAGGAAATACTAATACAAAAATAATCAACCATGTTCGTATATGCAGTAATTATTCTTCTGATAGCCCTTCTTCTGGGTGCCGTCACAGTTTTCGTTGTACACCGAAAACCTCACTTAAAGACTATATTCCTTGTCCTTTTTGGCCTGATTATTCTCGTCCTGGGCATTTTTCTCGTTGCGCGTATCATGCAGCCTATCAACTTTAAGAAAGAAAGGATTAAAAGAGAAAACGCTGCTATTGAATGCCTTAAGGATATCAGAACAGTCCAGGAATCTTATAAAAATAAGTATGGTAAATATACGGCTAGTTTCGATACACTTATCCATTTTATTAAGACCGATTCGTTTGAATTATCTGCCTTTAACATTGTAGGTGATTGGGATCCTGATGAAATGACCAAAGCCGAGGCAATAAAGAAAGGGCTTATTGAAAAGACTATCATAAAGAAAAGTGTAAGAGATTCTCTTTTTAGTGCCGATTACGATGTTGAGCAACTTCGGTATATTCCCTATACCGATAATTTGGTATTTGAAATGGGAGCCGGCGAAGTTGAGACAGGTTCGCAGGTAAAAGTAAGGGTATTCGAAGCCTATGCACTTTACGACGATCTGTTCAACGGAATGGACCGGCAGGAGGTAATCAATTACAAAGATCAACGATACAAAATCACAGAATTCGAAGGAGTAAAGGTTGGATCGCTGACTGAAGCCAATAATAATGCCGGTAACTGGGAAAAATAAACAGGACACTTGCTGATGCCTGAAATTAACCTGGTCGATGTTAATTTAAAGAATTACTACGATACTGCCGAATTATCCATTCAGGTGAACCTGAGTGGATTTTCTTTTTGTATTAATTCGTCAGAGGACCATCGTATTCATGCTTTTCGTCATTATGGTTTCCCACAAATATTACTTCAGGAAGACCTTTTAAATAATATCGACGATATTCTTCATAAGGATGAACTGCTTAGGCTGCATTATAAGAAGGTACGTGTAATTTACACCGGACGAAAATCGACACTGGTGCCTGAAGAGTTCTTCAGAACCGATAATCTGAAACAGATACTTGAATTCAATCAGCCCATCGATGAGTTGGATGAAATACATTATAATCCTATAGCTGGTTGTCAGTCGCAACTGGTCTTTGCCATACCAACTTATTTTGCAGGTCTTATCAGCGATAAATTCAGTAACGCACAATTCTATTGTCAGGCCACCCCTTTACTGCTATCTTCCCTTTCGGGAGAAGAAAAATTACCCAACGGGCAGGTTATTATACAACTCAGCCAAGAATTTTTCGATATTATAATTATCAGCGGAGGTAAATTAAAACTCTATAATACCTTTTTGTATGTCGGGTTTACCGACTTGATATACTTCATATTGTATGCCTGCAAACAGCTCAAGGTTGATATCAGGAAAACACCCTTCTATTTTACAGGAGAGTTTACCTCCAGAGACTCATTAGCCAAGGAAATGGCGCCCCATATTTCTTCCATTCAATTTTTTGCCAGGCCCGATCATATCGAACAAAATCCTGTACTTCAAAAATTGGATGCTGACCGCTTTTATGCTTTACTGCATTTATTGATGTGCGAGTAGTAAGTGGTAAATATAAAGGCAGGCATATACCGGTGCGCAAAGATTTTCCATCGCGCCCCACGACCGATTTTGCCAAGGAAAATCTTTTTAATATCATAAATAACCATTTCGATTTCGAAGAAATAACCGTTCTCGACCTGTTTGCAGGGACAGGCAGTATCAGCTATGAATTTGCCTCACGCGGTGCCAAAGTAGATCTGATAGATATCGATCGGCGTTCCATACGTTTTATTAAGTCAACCCTTGCCACTTTACATATCGACACTATTAAAGCCTACCATACCGATGTTTTCAGAGTGATCGGCAAGCTGAAAAAACAATACGATATCATATTCGCCGATCCGCCCTACCAGCTGGCGGCTATGGATACACTCCCTGATCTGATTTTTGCTACCACATTGCTTAATCCCGGAGGATGGTTTATCCTGGAACATTCCGACAGGCATTCATTCATTCAGCACAGCCATTTTAAAGAAATCAGGAAATATGGCAGTCTTAATTTCAGTATCTTTGCCTAATACTGATATTAGTATCCAAAATTTTAATACAGATACTTGTACGTAATAAAATATAGACTATTTTTGTGGCGCATTAAAACAGGGTCTGGTAGTTCAGTTGGTTAGAATACGTGCCTGTCACGCACGGGGTCGCGGGTTCGAGTCCCGTCCAGACCGCAAAACTTCAAAATCCGATGAGAAATCATCGGATTTTTTGTTTTCTTAGAGCATTGAATGTTTACATTCATAAGTGAAAAGGAAATAAAAAATGAAACTGCGAAGCAGGTTCGGATTTTGAAGACTTGCCAGGTAGCCCCCGGCAGGGGAAGGGTCGACTTTCCGAAGGAAAGACATTCCCGTCCGAATGAAAAAACCAGATCATATATCTAATATCGTTAATCGATATTCATTATTCAATTTTTAAATTAATAGTATGTTGCCCCGGTTCATCTAGGTGAATTTCCATTCAACAAAAGAAATCAGATTATAGTTAACCTAATGAAATATAATCCTAGCGGTCGTTTTTGCTATTTTTGGTTCACAAGCGTACTCCAGTCACAAATACTCTTTATCTGAGCTTCTGTGGGAACGAGATCGGGATTTGCTTTCCTGAAAGATTTTGGAGGCATAGACTCTGATGAAACCTCTTTGCAACTATTTTCAGCCTTTGAAGCCTG
>CAZQCO010000049.1:0-28844 GCA_964592225.1 uncultured Bacteroidales bacterium | reverse complement strand
GGTTACTTTTTCTGATAACCGGGATTTACAACTTATAGAAAGCCTGCTGGTACAAAAGGGAGCACTGGCATTCTATGAGACTTACAATCGTTCGGATATCAAAGAACTTTTGACGGTTGATGATCAACTGTATTCACTCATTGATACCAGTAATACCGGGCATTCAGCTGCGATCGGATGTACATCCGTTACCGGAGTTGAAAAAGTTAATGATTACCTAAGCTCCACCGGAATAAACCCGTATTGCAAATTTGTATGGAGCCGGTCTGCTGAAAATTCCGATGTATGTCTTTATGCCCTCAGGTTAAGCAATGAGGGTGGCGCATTATTGACAGGAACCGATGTTGAGAGTATTGCATTTGATCAGGAGAAAGCATCGACCAGTTATAACATTAAGATCAGGTTTGCAGCATCATCGGCAGAAGTATGGTCTCTTGCCACCAAACGTAGTCTTAACCAGGCAATAGCCATTGTACTGGATGAGACTGTAATTTATACCCCGGTAGTAAGATCAGCAATTGATGATGGAATATGTTCCATTACAGGAAATTTTACGGAGACTCAGGTAAGGTATTTTGCAGCAATTGGCAATAACGGCGAACTGCCCGTAAATTTTGAGATCGTAAAATAAGTAGGAATTATAAAGAGGCTGTATCAGGTGTACAGCCTCTTTTCATAAAATCTTAATACATTAAGTAACTCCGATATAATATGCTATATATTTGAATTGGAAAAGCAACCTATCTATGATTCCTCATATCGTCATATACATTTTTTATAAAACCAGAATGAATAATTTAATCCTCTTAACTTTCTTTCTATTTTTTTCGGCTTATGTAGCCTCAGGACAAAAATACTCGGGCCTGATAACTGAAAAAGCAACCGGACAGCCGATAAGCTATGTTAACCTCGGTGTAATGGGCAAAAACCTGGGTACAGTTTCGGACCAGGACGGAAAATATACTTTGAAAATAGATACTGCACTTGATAAGGATACATTAAGGGTATCCTGTATTGGTTTCTATCCATTTACTATGAATGTTTCGGATTTCAGGAAATTAAGGAGCTATGACATCCGGTTGGAAGAAAGAATATTTGAAGTGCCCGAAATTATTATCACACCCAAAAAATATCAGAATAAAATCCTTGGTGTATCAACAAAGTTCAAGGCTATTCAGGCAGGTTTTAAAAAGGAGAATCAGCTGGGGTATGAATGCGGAATTCTCATGAAAATTAAAAAATCGGCCCTCCTTGAAAAACTTATAATCAATTTTGCCTACTGCACATACGATACAATTTTTTACAGGATCAATATATATAGGGTAAATGGAAAAATGGATTTTGAAAATATAATGCAAAATCCAATTTATTTGAAATTACCCCGGGAAAGCGTTAGTGAACAAATAGAAGTAGACCTGACAGAATTCAATATTACGGTTTACGGGGATATTTTAGTAACGCTGGAGCATATTAAAGACCTGGGAGAAGGGCATCTGCTTTTTTGTGCAGGATTCGCCAATAATACCTACTATAGAAGAACCAGCCAGGCCAGTTGGGAAAAAGTACCTATAGGAATAAGTATCAGTATGGCTGCAATGGTGGAAAAGTAAAGAACAAGACTTCAAATGATTTGCAGCTAAGCCCACCTTCAAAGCTTCACAATCTATGTTTGCATTTTCATTCCGTTATGAATTTTCCAAGAGAACATCTTTGTGTGACTGTTTCCTTTGACCACAATATTGTTGACGGAGTCCCTACAGCCCGGTTTATCAAACAATTTACCGAAACAATCAGAAGCGGACATTTGCTAATCAGTGAATTATAGTTTACATTTCAAGACATAAAAAAATATCTGTTTAAGGTGATTTTCAACTCAATAACCTTCCTCATATTTTTCATCCTGTTCTTCCAGTTTTACTGGCTGATCAATAACAAATTACCTATAACCTACCGGAATATCTTTACTATTCTTTCGAGCTACCTGTTCTACGGTTGGTGGGACTGGCGATTTTTAAGCCTTATCATCATCAGTTCATCTGCCGATTACTTTATAGGTCTGGGTTTAGCCATGGCACAGAAAAAAACCGGCAGAAAAATGCTTTTGATTCTTAGTATTGCCGTTAACCTGGGCATTCTTGGTTTCTTCAAATACTTCAATTTCTTTATTGAATCCTTAAATGAATTCATGCATGTTTTTTCTCTTTCAGTTAATGTTAACACCTTAAAAATTATTCTCCCTGTAGGAATTTCATTTTACACTTTTCAGACATTAAGCTATACCATTGATATCTATAAACGCAAAATTGAACCTACCCGGGATATTTTTTCATTTTTCGCTTTTGTATCCTTTTTTCCCCAGTTAGTTGCAGGGCCAATTGAAAGAGCCAGTCATCTGTTACATCAGTTTAACGCTAAAAAAGAGTTCAGTTATAACCATTGTATTATAGGACTCAGGTTGATATTGTGGGGTCTGTTCAAAAAAATTGTTATTGCTGATAATTTTGGAATATTGGTCGACACTATTTTTTCTTCCGAACATTCCATATCCGGTATTACAACTATCGCCGGTTCGCTATTTTTTGCTTTTCAGATCTATGCCGACTTTTCAGGTTACTCTGATATTGCAATCGGTCTGTCAAAAATGTTGGGAATCGATTTGATGAAAAATTTTAAAACGCCATACTTCTCTGCTTCTTTCGGTGAATTCTGGCACAGATGGCATATCTCTCTTTCCACCTGGTTCAGAGATTATCTGTACATTCCACTTGGAGGAAACAGAGGAAATAAATACCGGACAAATCTGAATATTCTGGTTACTTTCCTCCTTTCAGGCCTTTGGCACGGAGCCAATATCACCTTCCTTATCTGGGGAGGTTTACATGGTCTCGCTCTACTCGTCGAAAAACAGGTAAGAATAAAATTTAATAAGTTATACTATACGCCCTTTGTGTTCATTCTTGTCACATTATTCTGGATCCCGTTCCGGGCAGAAAACTTTGCCCACTTCAAAGCTCTGTCAAAATCTTTATTTCAATTCGGTTCATACTCATTTGCTGCACTATGCCAGGTTATCAGCGACTATTCCGTTGTGCGGTTTTTTACTCTGCTCTTTGTTTTAGCAGGTTTCCTATGGATCGAACACAATCTCAAGTCGAATGATTTTAACGAATGGATACTAAAAAAAACAAGATTCACCAGATTTACAGTCTACTATCTCATTCTGGCTATTATATTGATTTTAGGAAACTTTAGTGTGAAACCCTATTTTATCTATTTTCAATTTTAAATGAATCGCTTGTACAAACATATAATCCTGTTCCTGTTACCTGTCATGATATTGATACTAATTCTTCCTGTGAATAAAAGACTGAAATATCAGGGACTGGAAAATGATTGTTTCAATCATGCTATCTGGATTTATGACAGGATATACAACAATAGCAAGCCTATGGACATTGTATTTCTTGGTTCCTCGCGCACCATTAACGGGATTAATGACAAATTAATTGAACAGGAACTAAAGGAGTACAATATGGCTGTGGTAAATTTCGGTTACTGCAGGCTGGGCAGAAACCTTAGTTATGCCTTGTTGAAGGAAATAGTTAGTAGGAAGAAGCCCGAATATCTGATTATTGAAGTTTCGAGGGGTGAAGACAGATACAGTCACCCTATTTTTCCGCATATAGCAAACACTATTGACGTAATATTTGCAAATCCCTTTTTCAATCGGGATCTGTTGACCGATATACTCACTCATTTCTCCTATAAGATAGAATTGTGGCAGGACATGATATTTCAAAAAACGGTCACCGTGCCTATCCGAACCTCCGATTTTGGCTTTGCTTCATCTATCGATACAATAGCCGGAGAGATCCTGCAGGAAGCCAAAATCGGTCGGAGTATACCCAGACCCGAAATGAAAAAGATAGAACAGAATTTCTATATGAGTTTTCCCAGAATCTACCTGAAGAAATTACACAGGATCTGCCAGGAAAACAATATTAACATGCTTTTCCTCTATATCCCTCCCTTCGGCACAGATCAATTTCTTCCTGATGAATACAAAACCTATATAAAATACGGAATAGTAATGCTACCTCCGGTACCCATCATGGATAATCCCTCGAACTGGCACGATGCGGACCACTTGAATCAGACCGGCGCAAATAAGTTATCTTTGTATGTCACCTCTGAAATTAAAAAACTCTTATCGGATTCAACACTTCAAAGAAAGTAAGGGTAAAATTGTACTGATACTTAAAGCAAATTACCATCAAGTTAGTTATTTATATATCAGGCAATATCATTGAAATATTTTCATACTAAAAAATCATTGTTATAGTAATTAAATATTATAGGGAAAGTTAAGCTGGCATTGCTCTCAATGAAGTATTATATTCTGTTGTTGGCTTGAAAAAAAGCATATTAATAGCAAAACACTGAAATTATTAGCGTACCTTAGCCGAAATTTAAGATTTGAGAATTTGAGCTTTTATTTACTAATACCCCTCTCACAATTAGTTCATCACTGCACTTTTTTTTAAATCCTGTTTTTAACAAATTATTAATAACAGGTTAAATGAAATTAATGATTGTATAATAATGAATATTTTTCTGGCTTTCCTTCGTTAATATTATGAAGCAAGTCAGATAAATTTCTTATTAACGGTCCTTATAACCGTGTTATTAAAAACTAACAATTAAAATTTTTAAACAATGAACATTTATGTAGGAAACCTTGATTTTAAGGTTGATGAAAATGACCTTGAAGGTTTATTTCAAGAGTATGGAACTACCAGTTCCGTAAAAATTATTACTGACAAATACTCAGGCAAAAGCAAAGGCTTTGGTTTTGTAACTATGGAAGACCAGGACGAAGCGAAAAAAGCGATTGAGGAGTTGAACGGTGCCACATTGGAAAACAGAGAAATAGTTGTAAATGAGGCAAGACCCAGAAAACAATATTCCAACAATTATTAGAGGAATAGATCATGACAAAAGGAAAAGTAAAATGGTACAACGAAGTCAAAGGATTTGGCTTCATTGAATCGGATAACGGTGTTGATATTTTCGTACACCGAAGCGGTTTAAATAGTCCATATGGCGGACTTCAAACCGATGAGGAAGTTGTTTTTGAAGTGAAACAGGGCGATAAGGGCCTTGTTGCTATAAACGTAAAATCGGCAAATTAATTTATCTGATTTGAATCCATTCAAAATAGGAAACCTAAAAATACCCGTTCCAATCATTCAGGGAGGAATGGGTATAGGTATTTCTTTATCAGGACTTGCTTCGGCAGTAGCTAATATGGGAGGTATTGGCGTTATTTCAACTGTTGGTATAGGTCTGATTGCTAATGGATCGCACAGCAATTACAAAAAAAGCAACATTGAGGCCATTCGTGAAGAAATACAAAAAGCCCGCAGGTTGACCCAGGGCATTCTCGGAGTAAATATCATGTCGGTAATTACCAATTTCTCTGACATGGTCAGGACTTCAATTGAGGAGGGTATCGATATTATATTTTCAGGAGCCGGCCTCCCACTGGATTTACCTAAATATCTGGGAAAAGGAATAAAAACAAAGCTTGTCCCAATAATATCATCGGCACGGGCAGCTTCTATATTATGTAAAAAATGGAAACAAAATTTTAATTATTTACCCGATGCATTTGTGGTAGAAGGCCCCAAGGCTGGTGGCCATTTAGGATTTAAATCCGAAGAATTGGATGGAGACACTCACAATTTGGAAAATCTGGTTTCCGGTGTTCTGGAAGTCACTTCGGAGATTCAGGAAAAACATAATAAAAACATACCTGTAATTGCAGCAGGAGGAATTTATTCCGGAAATGATATATTTCAGATAATGAAGCAAGGTGCATCGGCAGTACAATTAGGAACCCGCTTTGTTGCCACTGAAGAATGTGATGCTGCTGTTGAATTTAAAAATGCCTTGCTACTAGCTAATGATAATGACATAAAAATAATAAAAAGTCCGGTAGGTATGCCGGGAAGAACTATCTTTAACCAATTTCTTCTCGAAGCTAATGAAGGGAAGAGAAAACCCTCGGTTTGCAAATACAATTGCATTAAATCATGCGATCCGAAAAACACATCGTATTGCATAACCGATGCCCTGGTGGCAGCTTATCAGGGTAATCTTGCAGATGGTTTTGTGTTTACCGGTTCTAATGCGGGAAGAGTTACCAAAATATCAACAGTTACTGATATTTTTATAGAACTGAAGAAAGAATACAGGAAAGCTAAAAAAGATAATCATAACAAAGATAGATGCGTCAACTAAAAATTACAAAGCAGATAACCCGGCGGGACGAAGAATCGATAAATCGATATTTTCAGGATATAAATAAGTATCCTATGATTTCTCCGGAAGAAGAAGTTGAGTTATCGTTACGTATCAAAAATGGCGATACTTTGGCCCTTGAAAAGCTGGTTGTGGCCAACCTGCGTTTTGTAATTTCTGTAGCCAAACAATATCAAGGTCAGGGTCTGTCCTTCTCCGATTTAATAAACGAAGGCAACCTTGGATTGGTAAAAGCTGCCGAAAAATTTGATGCCACACGGGGTTTTAAATTTATTTCGTATGCAGTTTGGTGGATCCGTCAATCAATTACACAGGCCATTTCTGAGCAAACCAGAATTGTACGTTTGCCCTTAAACAGACTCTCATCAATTAAGAAAATTTCAAAGGCAATTCCCTACCTTGAACAGGAATATGAGCGGGAGCCAACCAATTCGGAAATCGCCGATTACCTTGATTTAACTCACGATGAAGTAGAACTGGCAAACCATATAAAAAAGCATCAGATTTCTTTTGATATGCCAATTTCGAAAGATGGCGATAGTGAATTAAGCTTGTATGATATCATCCAGACAAAGAATATACCATCACCTGACAGCGATATAATGAAGGAATCTGTTGTAACAGATATTTCACGGGCACTAAACAAGCTTACTAAAAGGGAGGCCAGAATATTAACCATGACTTTCGGGTTATGTAGTACTCCGGTTTATACCCTGCACGACATAGCATTAAAATGCCAAATATCATCAGAGAGAGTCCGGCAAATTAAATCCAGGGGATTATCCAAATTAAAGAACCTTATGAAAGGGGAATGTTTTTTAATAGAGCAGTAAAAAACTATAGATAATAATAACAAAGAATTCAATTAAGTAATTAAAAAAAAAATTAATGGGTAGATCACAAGAAACATTTAAAAAAAAGGAAGTAAGAAATAAACAAGAGAAGAAAAGAAAAGATAAAGAGAAAAAGAAACTTGCAAGGAAAGAAAATGAAAAAAAAAGCGGCCTGGACGACATGATCGCTTATGTTGATGAAAATGGAATGATAACTTCTACTCCCCCCGATCCTAAAAAAAAGAAAGATATTAAACTGGAAGATATCGAAATCGGTATACCCACCCGCGATCCTGCAGATGAACCCGATCCTATTAGAAAGGGAACAGTAGCCTTTTTAAACGATTCAAAAGGTTATGGATTTATCAGGGATTCGGAAACTAAGGAAAGTATCTTTGTACATGTAAATAATATTCTTGAAGATATAAAAGAGGGCAATGTTGTAAGCTTTGAAGTAGAAAAAGGCAAGAAAGGACCGGTTGCTGTTAGAGTCAAGCTATTCGGGAAATAAAAATCAGTATTATAAAAGCAATCGTAACTATATAAATGCAAACATTTAAGGAATTAGGTTTATCCTCCAATATTATTAAAGGTATTGAAGAACTGGGATTTAAAATCCCCACTCCGATCCAACTCGAGATAATACCCATTATTTTTGAAATTGAAAATGATGTAGTCGGCCAGGCTCAAACAGGTACAGGAAAAACAGCGGCTTTCGGATTGCCCATAATTGAACAAATCGATACAAACAGCAGGTCGATACAAGCTCTTATATTAGCTCCTACAAGAGAGCTTTGCATACAGATAACTACCGATTTGCAAAAATTCTCGAAATACATAAAAAACCTGCAAATAGTTCCGGTTTATGGTGGAGTTAGCATAGTTCCCCAAATCAACCAACTGAAAAAAAGTGTGCATATAGTTGTGGCCACCCCGGGAAGAATGCTGGACTTGTTGAACAGAAAAGCGATAAACACAAGCGAGGTTACCACATTAGTCTTAGACGAGGCAGATGAAATGCTGAACCTGGGATTTCGTGAAGAATTGGACGGAATTTTAAGTAAAATAAAATCCACCAGAAGGACTTTACTATTCTCCGCTACAATGCCAAAAGAGGTGGCAAGAATAGCGAAAAACTACATGCACGACCCGGTAAAAATCACTATCGGGAAACAAAACACAGTTCCTGAAAATACACGACACATCTACTATCAGGCGCATGCCCGCGATAGGTATATTGTGCTGAAGCGTATAGCCGATATTAATCCGGATATATATGGTATAGTGTTCTGCAGGACAAGGGCGGAAACCAAAGAAGTAGCCGATAAGCTTATAAAGGACGGTTATAATGCCGATGCCCTTCATGGGGATCTTTCCCAGGCACAACGCGACCAGGTAATGAAACGTTTCAGGGATAAATCATTACAATTACTGGTGGCAACCGATGTAGCGGCCAGGGGTATAGATGTAAGCGATATTTCCCATATAATCAACTATAATTTACCAGATGACATTGAGGTGTATACGCACAGAAGCGGCCGTACAGGGAGAGCTGGAAAATCGGGGACTTCAATTTCAATTGTAAATCATCACGAAAAAAGCAAAATAGCGCAAATTGAAAAAAATATCAGCATGAAGTGTGAGAAACTACTCATACCCACCGGGGCTGAAATTTGCGAAAAACAACTTTTCAAATTGATTGACCGTATGGAGAACATACAGGTTAATGAGTCACAAATTTCTCCCTTCATGGAAGTGGTCAATAAAAAGCTTGAGTGGCTGAGTAAGGAAGATTTGATTAAACACTTTATGTCGCTGGAGTTTAACCGTTTTCTGGATTATTATAAAGATTCACCTGATCTTAATAAAAAACCCGACATCCAACGCGAGAGACGGGTTACTTCCGATAAAAATAGCCGATATAGCAAATTTAACAATAATAAAAAAGGTGGTTTTACCCGGTTCTTTATAAATATAGGAAAAAGGGATGGAGTAAATCCTAAGTACATTATCGGGTTAATTAACGATTGTGCAAAGGATCGTGATATTAATATTGGCACTATTGATATAATGGATAGCTTTTCCTTTTTCGAAACAGGCGAAAAATATACTTCCAAAGTTCTTAATTCCTTACACAACAGAAAGTATAAAGGAAGTCTTTTAAAAGTTGAGATAGCTGAGAAGAAAGAGAATCGTCCCTATAAAAAAGGAAAACGCAAGAGAGTAGATACTAATTAAAAAGTATGCGTTCGTGCTGTCTTTCTATTTTCTTCCATACTGTATTTGCTGTGGCACAAACCTTATTATTTCCCTGAACTTTTATTGTATGGGCAAATGATTTGTCCTTATTATCCTGCTTTGTTAAAGACATTATTGTATCACCATATTGGACTTCTGCAATAAAACGTCCGTCAATAGAATGTAAATAATAATTATCAACTACCTCTTCCGGAATCGACTCCAAAACCCATTGTAAATACCTGATATTGCTAACATGCTTATTCATGTCGGTATCAAAACGTTTGACATTAAATTCCATCGTATAACTTGCAGAGTCAATTGCTTCTATCTTTTTAGTAATATCTTGATCTATACATTCTTCATTATAGAATGACCATCTCTCTTTTATCTCATCAAAAATTTGAACAGGTCTTCTTCTTTTAATATCAAAAAAAACCCACAAACCTTTGGCCCTTCCTATAATATTGGCTTGTTCGTCATAAATATTGTTTTCTCTGAATCCTTTAACCGATGAATAGCTTGAAAGCCATGTTCTAATGGTGATCTTTTCTTTATATCCGGGATAGCGGTACATTTGCATGACTCCTGAAAGTAATACCCACCCGACATTTTGTTCTACAAGATCATATAAACTATGATTTATTGAATAACAATGATCCGCAGCCGTTTCTTCAAGTAAAGTTAAAATAGTAGTTGGTGAAGCCTCTCCGGCTTTATTCATCTCAAAATATCTTAACTCAAATTGTCTGTCAAAATAATTTTCCAAATTCTCTTCTTTTATAATCGGTTAAATGCTCCATTCAACTTTTTGGCCTGGATATAGCTCACAACTCAGGGTATAATGCAGCAGGTATGATACCATAACTACCTTCCTAAAGTCTTAAGCATTTGAACATGATTTGATACTGCGCTAAAAAAATTAGGCTGTACATGATAAGGCAGATTATATTTATAGGCAGTTTCTTTAACCAGTGAAGAAATACCCTTGTAATGAACATGACTGATGTTTGGAAACAAATGATGCTCAATCTGATAATTCAGTCCGCCTATAAGCCATGAGAATACACTGCTGCGAGGTGAATAATCGGATGTAGTCAAAAGTTGATGAATCGCCCAGCTATTTTTCGAGTTGCCGTTTTCATCCGGTAATGGATATTCCGAAGTAGGCATTACATGTGCCGTTTGAAAAATGGTGCTTAGTATCAGTCCACTGGTTACATGCATAACTAAAAAACCAAGTACGATCCAGTACCAGGATAATGAGATAAATATTAGTGGAATAACTAATAATAAGGTATAATACAAAATCTTCGAAAGAATAAGCTCCAAAAATAATTGTTTGTATTTTTTGGTACTACTCAAAAGAGCTTCTGTTTGCTTATAATTATACAGGCGGATAAAATCAGTAATTGTCACCCACGACAATGTCATCAGGCAGTAAAAGAACCACGCATACCAATACTGGTTTTTATGAATTTTATGCAGGGGTTGGTGCGGTGAAAACCGAAGTATTCCAATAGGAGCTATATCTTCATCGTGACCATCGATATTTGTATATCCATGATGCAGGGTATTGTGCTGATATTTCCAGTTGGGAGGAAAACCGCCAAGAAGATATAACGATTTACCAAGAAACCTATTTGTTTTGGCACTTTTTGAAAAGGACCCATGATTGGCATCGTGCATAAGCACCATGCCCATACCTGCCATTCCAATACCCATTAACATCCAGCATATGATTGTTAAGAAAACCGTATCAACTATTCCCGATACCATAAGCATATAAGGAATTAAGGACAGAAAAATCATAATAAGAGATTTTATGACAATACTGGCATTGCCATATTTTGATCTGTTGTTCTTCTCGAAATAATCTTTTACCTTATCTCTTAATTCACTTACAAATTCTGCGTTATTTTTAGAAAATATAAACTTGTTTTTTATCATCATTTACTTATTTAATTATCCTTCATTCCAATTCTATTCCCCTGTCCTGCATTTCGATTATTGTTTACTTCGTAATTCATCTATCGTTCTGGAATAATAACAAAACTCAATAAGAAAAGTTGTATAAGAAATACTCCGGAACTTCTGATAAGGATTGATTTAAACATTTTCCATTATTCGTAGTTGGAGATCATTCCATCATAATTAGTGTAAAGTTATACTCAGAATGTAAATACTTAAAATTGAAGGGAGCAATGATAGTATTTTGGGATAAAATGATAAAGTAAGTGGTAAATATTATATCTTGACAGCGAATGTTATTCGTCCCTGCGACTAAATATTTTCCTTAATTTTTAGTAAATACTGGCGTGAAACAGGAATATTATCATTGATATCTTTTAAGGTCAACCAGTAGTTATTGAACCTTCTGTTAAGTTTATTAATGTAATGAGTATTTATAATACAAGTTCTATGGCAACGAATAAAATTAGAATATAGATTTACTTGTTTTTCAACATTCTTTAAAGTATTTCGAATGAGCCTCTTCTTAATATCGGCAACTTCCTTATATACAATCTCAACGTAATTATCGGCAGATCTCATTAATATTACATCTGCTATAACCAGGTTTAATTTTTCAGCGCTATTTTCGGATATAAATTCGATGGATTTATTCAAAAAATCTTTTCCATATTTCTCGGGGTGCTCTGTTACTATTCTTATTTCTTTCAGAAGGGATTCATTCTGAATTCTTAATTCACTGAATTTATTAAATAATCTTAATACTATTAGAGGGGCCAGGCATATTAAAACAACTTTGAACATGATATAAAAGGAAATACTCACTAATCCCACATAACGCAGATAAAATGCAAAAGCTACTGAGCTTAACAGCCATATTAAAAAGTCTCTGAAGTAAAAAGGTGCATCAATTTCACTCAGGTTTTGATAACTTCTGAGAATAAACCACAAGAATGTAATCCTGATTAATACTATAAGTAGAAAAACAATGGCCCCTAATCCGGCGACAAATATCAACTTATTGTTAAATTCGAATCTATCGAGTGAAAAGGGTTGAAAAAAAAGGATAAACAGAAATACCCCAAAGCTTATACTCAAATAAAGCCCTAACTCATTTCTTAATAAAACTACGGATTGGCTAATTTTTCTCTTCACACTACATACAATTCTGGTTAAACGAGAGTTATTTTTCTAAATCAATTTTAAGCCTCTCAGCATATTCTTTAACCAAAGCTCCAGCATTGGTCTAATCAATGATACCTCCTGTGTCATCAGACTTATATTTACTGCCCCAAATTCCTTTCACACTAAATACATTTAAAAGGTTTATGCGCAGTTATTGGGTATTAAGCTTAAAGGTAGCTGTTTTTTCATAAATTTCTTCAACAATAAAACAGGAACAAAGTAAAAGCCGGTTTACGAATGTAACTGATCAAAATACCAGTTTTGTTAAATAATCTGCTGACAAAGATTAGTCGCAGGTTGAACCTAATCCCACCATTGCTCAAGAGGAAAATTACAAAAGTCATCAACCAAAATATTCCACAAACAGATGGTCAGCGATCAGGATTACTACTATCAGCAAAACATAGTAATTGATTCTCATAAAGTAGTGGAAAGGATTAAACGGTATCCTCCGTCTCAGCAGGGGAATGAAAAAAATACCGATCAGCCAAATGGATGCCAGGGTTATAATAAGCATCCCCATATATGAATATACAAGCTTAAAATAGTAGAGTAAAAGGGCCGCAATTCCTTCCATTATTTTTGGGCATAATGCAGGACAATGACAATACACAAAGGAAATTAAAGTAGGTTTTGTTATCAGATCGTTCAGTACGACAGGTATTGAATCTTAATTAAGAACAATATAAGTATCGGTCAGGTAAGTTCCGGGCTTCTCTTTCAGTCCGAATGCCTGTTCAGCTTTCGTAATATGGAGACTAATAAATAAGACGCTGAGTACTATGAGATATCTTTTCTACATAAAAAAATGATCCTATGTCTTAATTCTTTTTAGCCTGGCCTGATTGAAAGCTGCCAGAATTGAAATAATAACAACAACAGTAATACTATAATAGACTGCCGGGGGAACAGGCAACGGATCGCCCTTGGCATAGGAGTGCAATCCCGAAAGGTAATAATTGACTCCAAAGTAGGTCATTATCACTGAACTAAATCCGATAAGAGCCAGGATATTGAACAATACACGTCCCTTCAGTCCGGGTACTAACCTCAGATGCAGAATAACAGCATATACAATTACAGTAACCAATGCCCAGGTTTCCTTCGGGTCCCATGCCCAATAACGGCCCCATGATTCATTGGCCCATACACCACCAAGAAAAGTCCCGATTGTTAACAGGTAGAGACCAGCAATGAGTGTCATTTCAATAATTCCGGAAAGCGTGGCAATCTGTTCGTTTATGTGGTTATAATTTTTCGCTGAATGAAAGAACATCAACAGTAGGTTTATAGCAGCCAGCAGTGCTCCCAGTCCAAGAAAACCATAGCTTGCCGTAATTACAGCTACATGTATAACCAACCAGTACGACTGCAGCACCGGAACCAGGTTGGTAATCTGGGGATCCATCCAACTCAGGTGAGCAGTTTGCAGAATTAACGCCGCTAATACAGCTGTTGAACTGATTGTAATAGCCGACCGGCGGGAGAAGATAAGACCTGCCAGCATTGTTGCCCATGCAATAAATGTCAGCGCTTCGTAACCATTGCTCCAGGGAGCATGACCAGCTATATACCAGCGCAGCACAAGTGTAGCTGTATGAAGTATAAAAAAGAGAATAAGTGCTACTACAGCCGGAACCAGAAACCAGCGAAGATTAAAGCGGGGAATGAAAAAATGAATAAACTGGATGAAAAGTAACAACAACCCAATCAGTAGGTATATACGTGTAATTTGACCAAACAAATTCGATTTATTATAAAAGGTCTCAGCCTTGATCCGGTTTTGTGAAATAGCAATTTCCTTTCCATAATTCAACTGAAATATCTTAATAGCTTTTATCATCTCATCAGGAATATCATAGTTACCGCTCTCCTGCGATTTTTGTAGCTCTTCGGCAAGATAACTCAGAATGTGCTGTGCAAAAAGCGAATCCTTGCCACTAAACACTTCGCCGGCAGTTACCGGAGAATGCCAATGAAAGGTTGAATCATCCGGATCGGGGAAAATTTTAAATAATGTTCCCGTATATAACAGGTAACAAATATTCAACCGCTCATCGACCCTGATAAGTTCATTATCGAATTTGCTTCGATAAGCAGGTTTTTTCCTGTAAGCATTTTCAACCAGATCATGCAAAACGTAACCTCCATACATATCGCTTGCGAAAAAATCGACAAAAGCTGCATATTTGGAATCAAGTAGTAATATTTTCTGAATTTCAGGATGACTTACCCTTATCATTTTTTCATGTTGCCAGCTATCAGGATATACCCACATCCCCAAAAGCACCTGGTCGGGTTGTTGTCCTTTAAACTGTTCCTTTCGGCATACTTTCCGCAGCACTTCAGAAGCCAGTGTATTCAAAGGTTCAATTCTCCCTCCGTTATCCTGCACCAGAATACTGCCAAAATTTGTAGCTGTTTCTTTCCTGATAGCCGGAAGTTCACCCTGATTCGCCTGGGAAGCCTGAGCAAAAATTCCTTCCGACAGCATTATCAGGGAACCGATTAAAATTGCTTTGGAAGCAAGAGAACTTTTTACCTCCGCTCCTGCAAGCGTTGCGAAACGGCTTTTCCTGTTAATGAGACTGAGCAACATACCCAGTGCCAGTAGAAAATATCCCAGGTATGTTATGGTGGAACCCATACTATCGCGATTCACTGAGAGTACCGTTCCCTTTTCATCAGAGTCGTAGGAAGACTGGTAGAATCGAAAACCACGATGCTTAAGAATATGGTTCATATAGATGCGGCGTTCCTGATCGACTTTCTTATCAGTATCGATAAGTTGTACATTGCTTTCGAACCATGAGGGACTCTCGGAACCGGGATATCTTTTAATAATAAAATCGTTTAGCCTGAGGTGAAAAGGCAGTTGTTTTTCCTGAGAACCATA
Source organism: uncultured Bacteroidales bacterium (assembly GCA_964592225.1). GTDB lineage: Bacteria > Bacteroidota > Bacteroidia > Bacteroidales > UBA10428 > UBA10428. The sequence continues at coordinate 13,397 of CAZQCO010000049.1, read as the reverse complement.
TGTCATTCCTATTTTAGTCCCGTTAATATGTATTGAATAGGGATTCCCGGGTTCTTCCTTCCTGCCAAAAACAATCAGTGATTCCGATACTCCGTCGCAGGTAACTTTGATCCTCAGGGCCGAAAAAGCTTCACTGTTTCTGTCGGAAGCAGGCTGAATGCCAATGATCGCATTGGGAATAAACTGCTTAAGCATTATGGGTATACTGTCGAAATAATACAGGGTAGCCGGTACAAAAAGATGAGCCATACCTGCTGAATAATTTACTATTGATTGATCAGCCATGGAAACACTGCTGACATCAAATGGAGCAAGAAAGTACAATGAGCCATCCCTTATAAAAAACTGCACTGCTTCTTCTCCCTGCAATTCAGGTTCCCGACTTTTAAAACTGAATAGTCCCCGCTCCGATTTTAATGTTTGCCCCTGCGAAAGAATAACTTCTTCTCTTCCTTCAGAGGAAGAAGTAACCACATGTATACGCGGCTTCCCTTCCCTGCTATACTCTAATGTCTTTTCAGCTTTCGCGATATACTCAAGAATCTTAAATTTTATACTATGTCCTTCAAACCTAAGGCTACGTTTTACTTTGTTACCTCCAAAAGATGAAAACGTTACCGGATAAGCTTTGAAGAATGAGTGGTTTTGATCCTGTACATAAATACCAATATGGGCTTGATTACTATACCACTTGTCTGAGATTTCACTTTCGCGAATGTGCATTATCCCTTCACGACCGAAATACCGGCTCAATCCGGCTCCGAGTATAATAATAACAAAAGAAATATGGAAGATTAAAAGTGTCAGCTTCGAACGGGAATACATCTTTAATTTCAGTACTACTCCAATAATATTTACTACACCCAAAAGAAGAAGAAGCTCGAACCATCTGGCATTATAAACAACACTACGGGCCACATCTGTACCAAAATCATTTTCAATAAATGTAGCCGTAGCAATTGCAATTCCAAATATAGTAAGAAGAATCGCCATGAGTCGGGTGGAGGATAAAAACGAGACGATATGTTTCATGATCAGGATTGTTTGCTTTCAGGCAAGGCAAATATATCAAATTTAGAGCTCGGAGAACAGGCATGCTATTTTATGCCTTATTCTATTTATAAAGAAATAAGTCATTACCTGTGTGCTATTTCAGATAATCCTGAAATGCCTTCTCAAACTTCTCTACTTTTGGAGTAATTACAAACGAGCAGTATGACTGACTGGCATTGTTCTCATAATAATCGTTATGATAATCTTCGGCCGGGTAAAAAGTCTCGAAGGGGACAATCTCCGTAACAATCGGATCACTCCAGATACCTTCCCGGTTTAATTTGTCTTTCATTTCCGCAGCAATTTTCATTTGTTCCCCGTTGTGGTAAAAAATAGCCGAGCGGTACTGTGTGCCCACATCATTTCCCTGCCGATTGAGGGTAGTAGGATCGTGTGTCTTCCAAAAAATTTCAAGTAGTTTCAGATAACTGATCTTTGAAGGATCGTATGTTAGCTGGCATACTTCGGCATGTCCTGTACTCCCTGTGCATACTTCTTTGTAAGTTGGATTTTTCACCTGGCCCCCGCTGTATCCAGACTGAACGTCCAGAACACCATCAACTCTTGAAAATATGGCTTCAACACACCAGAAACAACCGGCACCGAATGTAGCCAGTTCGGTAGTAGTACTCGTTTTTTGATTATTCATTGTTTGTGCATTCGTATCATTAATGTAAAATAAGACAATAGATACTAGAAAAATAATCCAGGATAAAGATAAATGTTTGGATCCTTCAAGATAATTATTGAATATTTTATTTTTTATTAATGGTATTAGTAAAAAATTTTCTGTTGAATTCATCAAGTGATTTTTTCAAATATAACATCCAACAATACTTAATGTTTAAAGAATTTGTAATTATCATGCTTAATACGACAAAAAAAATACCCCTGAAAATTGATTCCAGGAGTATTTGAAAAGTTCATTAAAACAAGTTACTCACCGCTAGCATAATTCTCAGGATAAAGAACCACCTGCAAATAACGGTCGGTATCGAAATACTCATTGGCAATTCGCTGAATCTCACTGCTAGAAATTTCTTTAATCAGATTTTCCTTTGTCACATTCTGCAGCGTGTTTTCAGTCATAAGCGCATCCTGAATAGCCTTTAACCAGTAATTGTTCGATTCGAGGTTAGTTTCCAATACCCTGCGGCGGGTTTCTCTGACTTTGATAATATCGTTTTCTTCAACCCCATTCTTCTGAATTTTGACCAGTTCATTAATAGCCACATAAATAAGACTATCGGCATTTTCAGGGGCACAGGGGATCAGTATCTGAAGCGAGGCGTATGAATATGGTATTTTCTGTAATGACGCACGAGCCCTGACGGTATACACACCGCTCATTTCTTCGCGAAGTATATCGATATACTTAAACATCAGTATATCATTCAACACTCCTATCATATACGCATCGCGGGCATTCCATGGCTTTTCCTTCTCGAAATACACAATAGCCAGACTTTTAGGATCATTGCCCTTATAAACGTTTTGAATTGTTTTTTCATAGGGAGGACGGATACCCAGATCAACATAGCTTTCGTTTCTTTTGATGCCCGGAAGACTTGCTACATATTGCTCAATCAGGGGTTTTACCTTCTCAACATCGAAAGCTCCAACCATTATAAAGGTAAAATCGCCGGCATCGGCAAAACGATCGCGGTAAATTTCAATGGCACGTTCAAAGTCCACCTTTTGCCAGTCTTCTTTAACCGGCAGATAATCGCCCCTTGGGTTGTTTTGTGCTTTAATCCGATAGTACTGATCGAAGAAGAAGTTTTGAGGTTCTTTTCTCAGATTTTCAAACAGATCTATCTTTTTAGTAATGTACGAATTAAATGCGCTGGAGTCGACCCGGGGATTGGTGAAATAAAGATAGATCAGCTGAAACATCGATTCCAGGTCGGAGGTTTTCGAATGAGCACTGATTAATTCCGTTTCGTATGAAATAGCCGGAGCTACATATACCGATTTACCTGCCATGATTTTCGATATATCACTGTTTGAGAACTCGCCAACACCACTTTCCTGTACAATACCATCGGCATTCATCGCGGTAAAATGATCCGCATCGGGATAGACCGAATGTCCTCCCATACTATAAGCCGTAAGTAATACTTCATCATTTTTAAAATCAGTTGGCTTTAATATTACCCGAATTCCATTTGATAATTTAAAATCTACAGCTTCAATTTCTTCAAGAGCAGTAACTTTTAAAATTTTTCCCGGTTTCGGTTTAATTTCCATCAACTGGTTTGCCACAAGTTTATCGATATAGGCATCAATCACTGTATCTTCAACCGAATTCACAAATGTTAATATTTCTTCCTCAGAGAGTACGGTTATTTCCGGTTTTTCCGGGGCCCCAATAACAATAACCCTGTTATCGGTTTCTATCAGTTTCCGGGCCAACTGGTTGATTTCATCAAGTGTAATCAGGCCGATATTGTTTTTGACAAACTCATATTCAAATTCAATTCCGGGAATAGCTTCATCCTCTAAATAATTCCGGATATACTCTTCGGCCCATTTACTCGATTCAGTTTTTTCTCTCTCGTTATAAGCCACTTCGTACTGTTTGAGCAGGTCTAACTTATGACGGTCAAATTCTCCCTGTGTAAATCCAAAATCGTCAACACGTTTTGCCTCAAGCAGAAGAGCCTCAAGGCCTGTCTGAATACCATTTTCGCCAACATAAGCATATCCCTGGAAAGCATTCTTTGCCCGTGAACTTAATCCTCCATAATAAAATCCTCCTCCAATAAACGGAGGATTTTCAAGCTCGGAAAGTTCTGCCATTCTCCGATTCAGCATGCCTGTAATAAAAGAATACCGAAGCTTTTGTAAATAGTCGGCATAAGTGATTTCAGGATCGACATCTGTTTTATAAAGTACAAACATGATGGTTACAGGAGCTTCTTTATCGGTAACAACACTAACTAATGTACCCTCATGATCGGGGATGTTATACTCCTCCCGTTCACGAACTTCTGCAGGTGGCTGAATATTGCTGAAATGCTCCCTGATCTTTGCTTCAGCAAAATCAGGGTCAATGTCACCCACTACGATTAGAGTCATCATATCAGGACGATACCAGTCGTAGTAAAATCTCCTCAGTGTTTCGTAACTGCAATTTTCAACAATTTCCATCTTGCCAATAGGCAAACGTTCGGCATATCTTGAATCTTTAAATACCACAGGTAAATATTTATCGCGCATTCGTTGTGCATATCCCTGGCCAAGCCTCCATTCTTCAACAATAACTCCGCGTTCCTTGTCAATTTCTTCATCCTCGAATGTTATTCCATGAGCCCAGTCTTCCATTACCAGGAATCCTTTATCAAGCAACTCTGTTGAATCAGAAGGAATAGTGAGCATAAAAACCGTCTCATCAAACGAAGTATAAGCGTTCAGTTCAGGTCCGAAGCGTATGCCAATGCGCTCCAGGTAATTCTTCAACTCGTTTTTTTCAAAGTGCACGGTTCCGTTGAATGCCATATGTTCAGTAAAATGAGCCAGACCCAATTGGTCTTCATCTTCAAGAATAGATCCTGCATTAACTGCAAGTCGCATCTCAACACGTTTTTCCGGCTTATGATTCACCCTGATATAATAAGTGAATCCGTTTTCCAGTTTTCCTATCCGTACTTTTGAATCGGTTGGAAGAACCTGGGAGAGATCATCCTGTGCTCTGACACAAATGATAGAAACAAATAGAAAAAAGTACAATAAAAATATTGTTCGCAATAGTTTCATAATTTTGGTTTTTTGAAATTATAAATTGAAAATAAATTATTCGCTTGTAAGCCAGGATTTGGCTTCAGATATATCATCGAATATCTGCAACTTAATTGGAGAATTATCAAGCTTCTTTTTAATAGCATCGGCATAAATGGATGAGAAGATAGATTCCTGAATAACCAATGCAATTCTTTGGAGTCCATACTCAACTGCTCTAATAAGTACTTCCTTTTCAAGCCATTTAACATCATCCAATCGAACCAAACCTTGTTTTCTCATATCCGATAGCAGAGATTTGATCTTGTTTTTATCAGAGAATTTCACAATTACTTCAAAAATCTTTCGGTATTCCTCAGAATCAGCATCTTTCTTCCATACTAATTCAATTACCTGTATAGTCTTATCATAACTGGCCGATGCATATTCCGAATTATAAAGTACTTCCTGCATAGTTTTATAAAATTTAGAAAAAATAACGATTTTTCCTTATATAACAATTTTTATAAGGAAGATATTATGTATTTCAGTACGAAAAGATACAATTACCTTCAACTATAAAAACCATGCTTCCTGGCTTCCTTTACATTTTCCTCTACGAATTTTAATTTCAGATTTCCAAGCGAACTATCAATTATGTTTTTCATTATTAATCTCTCAACCAGCTTTTCACTTTCTTCTTTCGAACGGATTATCTGTTCATAGCAGGCAATTAAATCATCATGGACAAAGACTTCAGGCAGCATTTCGAAGCCAACTACCGAGAGTGTGGTTTCTCTCCTGAGCAGGTTGAGTGCTCGTTGCAATATCTCCTTATGATCGAAAGCCAATGGTGGAATGTCAGTAATAGAATGCCAACGGGCATCCTGAGCATCACTGCCTGCTTTAACCCGGGTAGCATGGAAAGTAGTAAATCCATAATAAATTACCGAAACGGTCCATCCCCTGGGATCGCGACCTGGTGCCGATGCAGTATAGAACTGTTGCAGGTTGATTCCCTGCAATCCTGTTTCTTCAAGTAATTCCCGTTTTACGGCATCTTCCGCTTTTTCATTCTCATCGACAAAACCGCCCGGAAAAGCCCAATGATCTTTAAAGGGTTCATCGGCTCTTTTAATCAGCAAAACTTTAACATCCTTATCCGCGAAGGTAAATACCAAAGCGTCGACAGTAAGTGAAGGACGTGGATAGGGATATGAATATCTCATAGTAAGAAATTCCTGGAAAAACTTATCAATATAAAATTAGATATTCCGTACTGCAATTTCTTCATTTTTACATTGAAATATAAAATTTACCGATTGGTTAGAATGAATAGCAATAATGCCAGGCTTTTATTCTGATTACGTGCATATAACCGCCGCTAAATGCCATCGGTCGCTTTGTACGATTTGATCAGCAGATTCAACTTCTCCTCCATTAAATCGAAACGATTTTTATCAAGCCAGTCCGGACGAATAATTCCTGCTCCAAAAGCAATAGCGTCGGCACCTTGTTTAAAAAATTGTGAAATATTTTGTTCACTTATGCCTCCGACAGCCAAAATCTTTACATCATTGAAAGGTCCCTTAAGTGCTCTGATATAACCGGGTCCGTATAATCCGCTTGGAAACAATTTTACCATTGTAGCTCCAATACTCCATGCTCTGTGCACCTCAGTAGGTGTAAAAGCACCCGGGAAAACGGGTACTTTTACCTGTACACATTCTTTAATCACATCTTCAACAATTGAAGGGCTGACAATAAATTTGGCTCCCGCATCCATTGCCTCTTTCAAATCTTTTTGACACAACACAGTACCAGCTCCAATAACAAAATGATTGTCTGATTTTTCCGTAATTTCTTTTATAAGGCTGGCAGCTCCCGGTGTATTCATTGTAACTTCAATATAACGAATGCCTGCTTTCGATAATAAAGAAATAAGCGGATCGATATGCTTTTTAGAAATTCCTCTCAAAATTCCAAGAATCGGTAATTCATCTTTTGAAAACATAACATGCAATTTTAGATGTATAATGATAAATTTGTGTTCCAAAAATATAAAAATAGCTGTCAATAATTTTTTACATATTTCACTCTTCAATGAAAATAGTACAAAAGCGTCAGAACAATGCCTGTTATCTACTGATTTATGAATAAATTGAAAAAGTTATTGCACTTTCCCTTAAAAAGATTGCCAATATCTCCTATAGATATAAAATTAATAATTACTTATCATGAAGAAGCACAAACATTTTGAAACTGATGCCATTCGTACGCAGGTTATCCGATCTGCTCAAAATGAACATAGCGTACCTATTTTCGCCACATCAAGTTTTGTTTTTAATACATTCGAAGAGGCCCGGGCTGCCTTTGCCGAGGAAACTGACGCTAATATATATTCCCGGTATTCGAATCCGAATACCGACGAATTCGTAGCAAAACTTTGCAAAATGGAAAATACGGAAGATGGTTTAGCAACATCAACCGGTATGTCGGCAATTTTCCTAGCTCTCACTTCTCATCTGAGAGCCGGGGATCATATTGTTGCTTCGCGTAGCGTATTTGGATCGACCCATCAGATATTCATTAATATATTACCCCGATGGGGTATTACACATACTTATGTAGATATAAACAAAAATGACGAATGGGAAAAAGCTATCATGCCTCAAACCCGGTTACTTTTTGCCGAGACCCCATCAAATCCCGGACTCGATTTATGCGATCTGGAATTCATAGGTAAGTTGGCTAAAAAAAATAATTGCCTTTTTGTTGTCGATAATTGCTTTGCCACACCCTATCTTCAGAATCCCGCAAATTTTGGTGCCAATCTCATCTGCCATTCTGCAACAAAGTTCATTGACGGACAAGGACGCGTACTGGGCGGAGCTATTCTGGGTCCAAAGTCGACTATAAAAGATGTCAGGGCTATGGCCCGTCAGATTGGCCCTTCGTTATCCCCATTTGACGCATGGATCTTGTCGAAAAGTCTGGAGACATTGGCAGTAAGAATGGAGAGACATTGCGAAAACGCTTTAATACTGGCTCAATATCTCGATAAATCAAAGGACATTGAAGTTGTGAAGTATCCCTTCCTGCCCTCGTACCCACAGCTTTCCCTGGCTAAAAAGCAAATGAAATTAGGAGGTGCCCTGGTAACTTTTGATTTAAAAGGTGATAGTAAACGCTGTAGTAAATTTATGGACAATCTTGAAATGTTATCACTGACATCCAACCTGGGTGATACACGAACTACTGTTACCCATCCGGCCTCAACAACTCATTCGAAGTTATCGCCCGAAGAAAAGAAAGCTGTTGGTATCACCGGGAATCTGATCAGAATATCGGTAGGACTCGAGCATATTGATGATATTATATCCGATATTGAACAGGCAATTGCAAAATCAAAATAACCTCTAATTCGTTGTTATAAAATCATATAGGAAAAATAAAATTAGGAAATAATAAAAGATATTCGTATCTTTGTTTCCGTATTTAGTAATACGATGACTTATACGAATCTTCAATATTTTTCATAGGTTGGGTTTATCACATTTTCAGTGTTGGGGTCCGTATTTTTTTAGCAAATTAATTGTCATACACCTGATAATAAGTAAGGCCTCTCAGAACGAGAGGCCTTATATTTTTAGTAGAAGTATAAATAATAAACAGTCAGGTTATAAAAAATCTTTCACCGGCATATACATGAAGTATGTATATTAATTGGTTTGATTTTCCTTCTTCTCACTTTCGGCCGGAAATACTCTGTTCTTAATCTTTAACATATCGTTTTTCAAACTGGCAACAGTTTTTAATAATTCCTCCTGTGGAAGTATCGGCTCCGGGAGATCTTTACTGATGAAATGAACAAACTTCCACATTTCTTTCACTTCAGTTACAGGTACATCGTAGGGCTCGTAGAGTGGATTAAGCGAATACAACCTTAAAATACCCTCCGCTTTAATAAGATTCTCCACCACTTTAAATACAATTCCATTGTCGAGGGTAAAAACTATATAAGCCTGCCCTGAAATCACATGGTTCCAATCCTGTACATATTCACCTGTTACCCACGAACCTTCCGGAATAGGCAACATAGAATCGCCACTTAGCTGAAATGTTCTGTATTTCTTTTGCTTCGAAAGAAAAGGGATTTGAAAACGGGGTAACTGACTGATATATTCCGGATCGGCAAAACCAGTAGCATATCCTGCTTTTGCCTTTTCACTTACCAGTTCAATGTTTTCATCATTATCAGCATTGACAGTAGTAGCCAACACGCGCAACCTTCCCCCTCTGATAAATACATCTTCACCATGTTCAAGCTGCCGGAGCTGAAGTTCCGATAGTTTCGGCAAGTCGATATTTAAAAGCGTATCAATAGCTATGTTGTGGAACTTCGAAAATGTAATAAGTGCAGCTATTGTAGGTTGACTGACTTCATTTTCATAGCCACTCAACGTAGGTCGCTTCATACCCAGATGATCAGCTATCTCATTCTGTGTAACGCCTTTCCGTTTTCTTAAAAATTTGATATTGCTGCTAAAATAAGTCTTCATTGTTACATGTTTTAAAGATTACAATACAAACAATAACATGTTGCTAATTTAATCAATTTTTTTTAAATTATCGCCGCAGGAATGATTATTTTTTAATCAGTATGGGAAAGGGAAATACTGGAAGCAGAAGTGTGGTACATCTCGATCTGGATACGTTTTTTGTATCAGTGGAGCGTCTGGTAAACAGTAACCTGGATAGCAAACCTATTATTATAGGTGGCATATCGGATCGTGGAGTGGTAGCAAGTTGCAGTTACGAAGCACGTACTTACGGTGTACATTCAGCCATGCCTATGAAAATGGCCCGTATGCTTTGTGCCGATGCCATCTTTATCAGGGGCGATATGGAACTTTACAGCCGCTACTCACACATGGTTTCAGAAGTTGTTGCCGAACGTGCACCACTTTACGAAAAAGCTTCTATCGATGAATTTTATATTGATGTTACCGGACTTGACCGCTTCTTTGGTTGCATGAAATGGACCCGTGAACTACGGGAGTCCGTTATAAAACATACGGGACTTCCCATTTCGTTTGGTCTCTCGATAAATAAAACCGTTTCGAAAATAGCTACCGGCGAAGCCAAGCCCAATGGCGAAAAGGAAGTCCCGTCCGGCATTGTGCAACCGTTTTTACAACCTCTTTCAATTGCCAAGATCCCCCTTATCGGCAAAAAAACATATCACCTGCTTCGTTCAATGGGTATTGGCACCATGGGTACACTAAGTATGGTGCCTCCCGAAATGATGGAAAAAGTTCTGGGCAAGAACGGCCTGGTGATCTGGGAAAAAGCCAACGGAATCGACAATACTCCGGTCCACCCTTACTCGGAACGCAAATCGATAAGTACCGAACGTACCTTCGACGAAGACACTATCGATATAGTGAAATTAAAGGAAATTCTGGTAAGCATGGTGGAAAAACTGGCTTTTGAAATGCGTTGCAAACAACGCCTTACCTCGTGTGTAACGGTAAAAATCCGCTATTCAAACTTTGACACACATACCCTGCAGAAACGCGTTCCCTATACCTCTTTCGATCACCAGTTAATTCCTGTCACCAAAGAACTATTCGACAGACTGTACCAGCGACGCATACTTATCCGTCTGATAGGCGTACGGTTCAGTCACCTGGTGCAAGGTGTACAGCAACTTAACATGTTCGACGATACACCTAAGACCGTAAACCTGTATAAAGCCCTGGATAAACTGCGTAATCGCTACGGACGACGGGCTATACAACGGGCTGTAGGAATGTGAAGAGATGTTTGACTGTTTTTCGGTTAACCCGGAATACCGCGAGATTAATTGATCAAGAATCTGATTTTACGCAATGTACACTATCAAATCAGATTTTAAACTTTGTATTCCTACCCTATCTGCCGCCGGTAGACGCAGGCAGGAATTCTACACTTCATATTTTCCCCTAACCGGCTTTAAACATCTTTTCACCTAATTGCACGGGCTGTTTACCAAAAATAAATGGAACTTATTGAAAATCAACGTAAATTTAAGTGTTATTTTATTGTTAATAACTGTCGGTAAATACGCAACCAAAAATGCGCATTGACATCTTAAATTTGAGGGTATTTATCACTGGCACATATATTGCAATATGTATAACATTGTATGAGGATTAAAATTGAAGAATCATGTTGAACCGTACAGACATAGAATATTTGAAACGAGTGAATGCGATAAGAAAGAGAATGGGTATTGCACTGGATTCTGAAGGATTTAATCAACATTCTTTCCTTTCTGCCATTGCTGGGATTAGAAGTAATTTATCGAAGAAAAAAGCTTCATAATACTTTAGCTTTATTAATTATTTAATAGTCTCATCTTTTCTCATTTCACATTCAAGAGGGAAAAAATTATCCGCTGCAAATTTTTTCTGATTTTAACTCACCTTTAATAATCCACTAAATTTTCTTTAAATGGTAAAGTTTCTGGTAATGGTTACCATTGCTAGTACATTATCTGTATATTTGTTAGAGTAATCAAAAAATAAATTAAATGGCTAATAATCAATTTAATGACCTTGATTTACCTCCAGATGTTATCAAAATACTACAGCATTGGAAGACAATACTCATTGTGCTATTGCTTATTATTATTGCCTGGAGCGGTTTTTTCCAGGTTGATACTGAAGAGGTAGGAGTTATTACCCGTTTCGGAAAATATACCCGGAAAGTGGAACCAGGCCTCAACTTAAAAATACCATTTATTGAAAAAGTTGTTAAAGTACCTGTTGAGCGTCAGCAAAAAATGGAATTCGGCTTTCGTACCACCAGGGCAGATATTCGGTCGCAATATACCCGGAATGGTTTCAAAGACGAATCATTGATGCTAACCGGTGATCTTAATCTTGGTGATGTTGAGTGGGTGGTGCAATACAGAATCAATGACCCCTATAACTATCTATTCAAAGTAAGAAACCCTGAAAATACGTTGAGAGACATTGCCGAAGCCGTGATGCGTCAGGTTGTTGGCGATCGTACAGTAAATGAAGTTCTTACTATCGGTAGGACTGAAATCGCCTCTGCTGTTGAGGAAGAGATGCAATTACTCTGCACAGAATATTTTCTGGGAGTTAAAATTGACCAGGTAGTTTTACAGGATGTTAATCCACCTGAACAGGTAAAGGCAGCTTTTAATGCGGTTAACGAAGCTCAGCAGGAGAAAGAGACTCTGATTAACCAGGCCAAATCGGAATACAACAAGGTAATCCCTAAGGCTAGTGGTCAGGCACAGGAAACTATTCAAAAAGCTGAAGGTTATGCTACCGAACGTGTAAATAATGCCAAGGGAGAAGTTGCCCGGTTTAATGCACTCTATTTTGAATATATTAAGGCTCCAGAAGTAACCAAGAGGCGTATATACCTCGAAACAATGGAGAATGTTTTGCCCAAGCTGGGTCTTAAAATTATTACCGATCAGGAAGGCAACAATGTTCTTCCTCTTCTTCAGATGCAGTTAAAAGCTAACGAAAAACCAATTCAGCCATGAAGAAAATAAAAATAATAATATATCTGATACTCATTCTGGTCCTTATTATTGTACTCGGACAAAGTATATTTATTGTTAAAGAGACTGAACAGGTAGTAATTACTCAGTTTGGTAAACCAGTTGGGAATGCTATTGTAACCCCGGGACTCAAATTTAAAACTCCTTTCATCCAGAAAGCGAATTTTTTCGATAAGCGATATCTGGAATGGGATGGTGATCCCGATCAGGTACCTACCAAGGATAAAAAATACATCTATGTTGATTACTATGCTCGCTGGCAGATAACCGATCCTCTTCAGTTCTTTAAAAGATTAACCAACGAACGGGGTGCACTAACGCGACTTGATGACATATTGGATGGTGAAACCCGCGATTATATTGCGGGACATAATATTGAAGAAATTGTAAGAACCAGTAACCGTACTCCCCTTTCAACTGATTCCATCAGTGAACTTCTGGGAGATTCACTCCTGACAATTTATGTCGGCCGGCAAAAGATACAGGCTTTGATACAGCAATCGGCTAATGCAAAAGCTTCCGACCTTGGAATTGTAATACTCGATTTTCGTTTCAAAAGGATCAATTACATTGAAGATGTCCGGCAACAGGTTTATGAACGTATGAAGAGTGAACGTTACCGGATTGCCGATAAATTTCGCTCCGAAGGACAGGGTGAAGCTTCACGCATAAACGGAGAAAAGGAAAGGGAACTTAAAACAATTCAGTCGGGTGCATTTCGCGATGCGGAAGAAATAAAGGGAAAAGCTGATGCTGAGGCTGCCGCAATATATGCTGCGGCCTATGATCGTTCGCCAGCAAGCAGGGAACTTTATGCCTTTTTAAAATCGATGGAGACTTTTGAAAGAACCTTTGATGAACAGACTTCTGTTATTCTATCGACCGATAGTGAGCTTTATAAATACCTCAAAGGAATGAGGTAATATAATTCTTAAACAAAATACTTAAGGGTGTCTGATAGGACACCCTTTTTTTATATTAAGAAGCCAGCAGCTGTTACACCTGAAGTTGATAACTATTCTCTGACTATTAATTA
>CAZQCO010000048.1:4311-29498 GCA_964592225.1 uncultured Bacteroidales bacterium | reverse complement strand
GAACCGAGTCCGGTTTTCGGACGAGCTCATGACTGAACGAAGTGAATGAATAATCCAGCAGAGTACTAAAGAAATAGCTACTTAATAAAATGATACAGAAATATAACAGTTGCTTCAAAGGCAGGTTTATCATTTCCTTCCACTTCAAGCCTGGCCTTCATATGGGCACGAGTGATACCACGAAGATCCTTTATAGCTTCTAATTTGGCCCGTAACCTAACCCTGCTATTAACGGTAACACTCTGATTGAATTTCAGATTTTCTATTCCATAGTTCACCATAAGTTTAACATTTCGGACATCGACAATCTGAAGCCATAGGTAAGTTAGCAGTGAAAGTGTAAGATAACCATGCGCTATGGTAGTTTTGAATGGCGATTCTGTTGCAGCTCTTTTCGGATCTACATGTATCCATTGATAATCCATTGTGGCATCGGCAAATTTATTGATCTGTTCCTGGGTAATGGTATGATAGTCGGAAACTCCGATTTCCCTGCCAAGAAATGCTGCCAGCTCTAGGTAACTGCTGATAATTTTCTTAGTCATAATTTGTTCCGTTGGGTTGAAAGATTATAGCTACAAAAATATAAATGTTTAATTCAATTACTTTAGGAAGGATTACTTTTATTGTAAATAGTAGCCCCTCAACATTATTAAGGTTCACAAGAACTATATGTATCTATAAATTATTAGCTATGCTATCTCAGCCACTCCTTCGATTTCAAGGAGTAAGTTGTCACGACAAATATCGGCAATCAGATAGTGTACAGGTATATTGCCATAGTGTGCATTACAGATTTCTTTAACAACAGAAAGATCCTTTCTATCCTTAATGTAAACACGAATAAAAGTATAATTTATCTGATCCTGAACATTCTCGATCCCCATTTTTACCAGGTTCGATTCTGAAATGAGATTGGCTATATTTTCAAGCGTAATCTCAGTTTGCATTCGAGTATTATTTATTCCAAGTGGTTTTTCACTTTGTATGGAGGCCGTACCTGAAATAAACACACTTCTAACTCCATTTACAGAACAATACTTAGCACGTTCAAATTTTGGAGTGGTTTTTTTATGATGTTTTTCAAGCGCATCACCGATAAGTACTTCTTCGGAATAATGATATGCATCGACTTGCTTGGGATTTTTAATCGGGATTATATCAATAGCCGAAGAAGATTGTACCGCATAAAATTCGAGAATTGGGCCGCCAGCATCCATGCCAATACCTGTTGCAGCAGGATAACCATGTTGGAAATCTGCTTTGGCAAAATATTTCGATCGTACATCATTCAGAACCTGATAATGCTGTATGTGTTCTTCTCCATATTCATAAATACTCAGAATACCCTCCACATAATTCCACTGTCTGACAATATCAGCAAAAGTAAGTCCTTCTCTTGTAAGTATCGATTCCATGAGTTGATAGCATTCATCAACCTGAACAGAAAAATCAGCATTAAAATTTTTCGATGATATTCCTCCGGCATATATTTCACTGGTGTTCTCAGATTTGACCAGTGTATAAGGTACGCCTACTTCTTCCTTATATACTACCTGGGTTCCTATACTTATATTGGTTAAAAGAATAAGTTCCAATGAAATATGAATTCCATTGGCGGGAGCCTGGGCAATAATACTTGTCGAAGGTTTAATGTTCAGTAGGTCATCCGTATTTCTGGTAATGTTACGGTAACATTCAATATATTCTGTATTATTACTTGTATCGATAAAAAACGATAACTGGAGAATAAACTGATCATTATCTGTGTAATGTGCATTAATCTGCCTGAGAATACTCATCAGCTGTTTTTCGAAATCGTTGCCTTCAGTGGGAGTAATGAGTATTCTTTCAATCCTGTTTTCCATTCCTGTACTCTTCGCTATTTGCAATAATCTGTTAAAGAAATCAATATTGTATCAGCAGATTATAATAAGGTGAAAATGATTAAGCGCCAAATATAAAAATATTCATGATTATATCCTGCCAGTATGGTATGACTTTTATTAGTATCTGGCTTCTTCCCGATGATCATATTTATTACTCTCAGCCTGACTTTCATATATATAATGGCATTCCGGAATAATTTATCCGGATCATAGTATAGGAAAAACAAAAACCAGGGCATTATTTTTTCATGAGAAAAACACCCTGGTCCTTACACTATTTGTACTTAGCTAATGAAATCTGTTAATCGTAAATAAGTACATCAACATAGTTCGAACGGATATTATCGGCATATTTCATTTCCGTCGATTCTTTGTCAGGAGTCAAAAACATATTAATCGTATAATCATCGGCAGGCAGTTTATTATCGGTATCCCGTAATCTGCTGAAGACTATATCTCCTAATTCTACCCTGATGAATTTCTCTTCACCCGGCAATAGATTTAGGTCCGATAGAGATTCCAGATCAGAAGTGCCATTTACAATTTCACGGAGTGAAATAACTCGCCTGATACTTCCCGAATAAGAAGTGAACTCTATTATCAGATCGCTATCAGGTACATTAACAACATGATCGGAGCTATTTTCCATTTTTAATGTAAGAAAATTAGGAACTCCTTCATTAAGTTGCTTGTTTTCAATTGATAAAACAATATCAAGCGCACGATCCATATCAACCTGTTGTTCATTTTGACAGCATTGAAATAGAACAACCATCCCAAAAATTAGCATTATTCTGGTTTTCATAATCAAATAGGAATTTAAATTATCATTCAACTATGTGTAGAACGAAAAGACTTGTTAATTATTATAGAGATATTCCGGAAAGGTTAATATGAAGTATTACATTAAAAATTACGGGATAACAGGATTTCAGGAATCCTTCAGGCTCATCCTTACACCCATTTCAAGGCCTCTGATTTCTGCCAGATTTTTCATTCTGCCATAGAGCGAATATCCCGGATAATTATCTTTTCCGATATCGCCAAGCATCTGATTACCATGATCTGGCCGCATCGGAATCTGACTATCGTACCTGCCTTCCCTGATTCGCCTTTGTTCTTCCAGTACGAGAGCTCTCATCACCCTGTACATATCTACATCTCCATCGAAAAAGAACTCTTCATTAAAATTTAGCCCTGCATCGCGAGAAACGTTGCGTAGATGAGCAAAGTTGATCCTGTGAGCAAATTTTTCAGCCAATTCTCCTACATTGTTGAAGAAACCCGCTCCCAGGGAACCGGTACAAAATGTAAGACCATTAACCGGTGTGTCAGCAACATCAATAATATCCTGTAAGTCCTGCTCATTACTAATAATACGGGGCAGGCCCATAAGCGGCCAGGGTGGATCATCGGGATGTATGGCCAAGCGCATTCCTGATTCCTCAGCTACAGGGACAATTTCCCTTATAAAGTAAAACAGGTTCTGTTTTAGCCTTGCTGAATCTATGTCCTGATATTCATCAATCATCTGCTTTAACTGATCGAGTGTAAATGTCTCACCTGATCCCGGAAGTCCCAGTAAAACGGTTTTTTGTAGATTTAAAACTTGTTCTTCATTCAGCGTATTGAAAAATGTTCTGGCTTGTTTAACTACTTCTGAAGGATAAGAGAGTTCAGCATTTTTGCGTTTTAGTATAAAAATATCGAAAGCTATAAAAATGGCATAATCGAAGCGTGTGACTTCCGAACCATCTGAAAATTTATAAATCAGATTTGTTCTCGACCAGTCGAGTATTGGCATAAAATTATAACATACAGTATTGATCCCGCACGATCCGAGATTCCGTAAGGTCTGTTTATAATTCTCAATGTATTTCTGAAATCCTGTTTTTTGTTTTTTAATATCTTCGTGCACAGGAACACTTTCCACCACTGTCCATACCAATCCGGAATCTTCTATCAGTTTCTTTCTTTTAACTATTTCTTCCAACGGCCAAATCTCGCCTGTAGGAATATGGTGTAAGGCAGTGACAATGCCGGTTGCTCCTGTTTGTTTAATCTCTTCCAAGCTTATCCGGTCGCCAGGGCCAAACCATCGCCATGATTGTAGTAACATGTTCTTCTCTTTTATACACCGCTAAATATGCTAAATCCACCATCGACAGGTAGCACAACTCCTGTAACAAATGATGCTGCGTCACTCACTAAATAAAGAACAGCACCAATAAGCTCATGCGCCTCTCCAAAACGCCCCATGGGAGTTTTTGCAATAACCTTTTGCCCTCTTTCAGTATAGGATCCATCAGGATTAGTAAGAAGAGCCCTGTTCTGATTTCCAATAAAAAATCCCGGAGCAATAGCATTTACCCTGATCTTGCCTTCGAACTTCATGGCCATTTCCATAGCCAGCCACATAGTAAAATTACTCACGGCCGCTTTGGCTGCCGAATACCCTACAACCCGGGTAATAGCCTGCATAGCAGCCATTGAAGAAATGTTGATAATAATACCGCCGTCTTTTTGTTTGCTCATTGATTTTCCGAAAACAATCGAAGGTATAATGGT
The DNA here is from genome assembly GCA_964592225.1 of uncultured Bacteroidales bacterium. GTDB lineage: Bacteria > Bacteroidota > Bacteroidia > Bacteroidales > UBA10428 > UBA10428. Next base: position 25,041 of record CAZQCO010000048.1, on the reverse strand, counting down.
ACCGTTCAGATTAAGATCGGTTACTTTATGCAGGTCATTCAAATCGAGGTCAAAGATATTCTTGTTGGGTGCTATTGTAGCTCCTTCCATATTTCCACCTGCTGCATTAAGCAGAATATCAATCTTACCGAATTTTTTAATCGCCTTATCACGAGATTTTTCGAGCGATGCTACATCCAGTACATTTGCACCTATGCCAATTGCTTCGCAACCTTTTCCTATAATCCGGTCTGCAGCTTCTTCAGCTCTTTTTTCATCAAGGTCGGCAAAAACGATTTTTACTCCTGCCATAGCGAGACCTTCACCTATGGCACTAGCCAAAACACCTCCACCGCCTGTAAGAAGCGCTGTTTTCCCCTGTAAATTAAATAAGTCATCAAGATAAGCCATATACAACTTATGAATTAATTACTAATCTCACTTATTTTAATTTCAATTCCTTTTTCACCTGAGTTACCAGATCCATCGCTTCTACAATATTTTTTCGAATAACCTCAAAATTCTTTTTACTAATGGCTTCTTTCGAAAATAATTTCGATCCCATTCCTACACACCACACACCCGCACTAAACCACTGTATTAAATTTTCATATACTGGGTCAACACCTCCGGTAGGCATAATGTTCGACCAGGGCATCGGACCTTTAATATTTTTAACAAAAGCAGGACCTCCAATTTCTTTTGCCGGAAATATTTTTATCACTTCAGCACCTAGCTCTTCTGCTTTTGAAATTTCACTTGCAGAGCCACAGCCGGGACACCAGAGAATTTTTCGACGATTGCAAATACGGGCCATATCTTCATTCAATACCGGCGAGACAATAAAGTTAGCTCCATTTTGAATATACAAGGCAGCCGTGATGGGATCAATAATCGAACCCGCTCCTATTATCATTCCGGGCATTTCCCGGATAGAAAACCTGACAAGTTCAGTAAAAACTTCATGGGCAAAGTCGCCACGATTGGTGAATTCGAATACTCTCATACCACCATCATAGCATGCCCTTACAATGTTTTTGCATACTTCAATGTCGGGATGATAAAAGACAGGAACTATACCTGTTTCTTTCATTGCTAAAGCGGCCTCTATTCTGCTGTACTGTGCCATTACAAACAAGTTTTAATGAATATTGTAATTCTCGGGTATACTTGTAACAGTATAAAAATTAAAACCCGGATTTTCAGAAAATAAACGGTTTGATAGTTTACAAAAATAGTAAAGTCTTTTAGTACTGTTCATGAACCCTTTATAGAATTTAGTAAGGTATCAATAAACAAACATATAATGAGTCAATAAACAGGCAAGATAATTATACTATCTGTGATCTTAAAAATAAATATTGGAGCATGAAGCACAATCACTTATGAAAGAATAAAAACTGAAGCTTAATTAATTTGCTGTTATATATAAGCGATTTTTAAAGAATAAGCATTTAATAAAATTTAAGAAATATTTTATTGAACCAATTCAACATTTTTGCAGATTATACGTTAATTTTGATAGAAATGTAAATAAAAAAATTTCTAATTATTTTTTAAAATATCGTAACTTAATACTGATTATCCATAAATATTTGAGTTATGTCACGCACTTTTAAAAATCAACCCAAGGTTGATAGAATTAAGAGAGTTAAACAAAACCCAAACAAAAAAGATTCTTTCAAGCGCACAAATTACCTTAACTTTAGCGACGATGAAGAATTTTATTAATGATTAAAACAACTTGAAGTTAAAATCACTTAACTATGGCTACGAAAACAACGTCTACAGCAACAAAGAAAAAGAAAGCCCCTATCAAAAGAGTAAGCGCTGAAGATATTCGCTTACGCGCTGAACAGATCTACAAAGCTCGGGTCAATAACGGAAGGCATGGAGATGCTTTATCCGATTGGTTACAAGCCGAAAAAGAACTTTCAGGCGTTCGCTAGTACTTTATTTTCTTCAGATAAGAAGTTCTATTCAAGAGTAAATCTTAATTTTTACAATTGATTAGATAGATTTGTTGTGCCATATTTGTTCAATGCTAAATTATTCGCTGTATTATATTTTGCTTGAAATGATCAGGCAAATTTTGAATAAGGATACCTAATAATCAATTAATAGTCTGGGGGTTCTTTTAGAGATCATTCATTTCTAACTCAAGAGCCTTGAGAGTAAGTGAAACATCGGCAAAAAGATAAATAGAGGATAGAATTATACCTCCTACGCTTAAAACAAGTAAAAGACTGCCAACTATGTTTAAGTTAAGCGAAGTAATATTCATAACCAGTAATATCGGTATCATGAGACTGCTGGTTAATATACTGAAGGAAATACCAGCCATTGCAGATTTAAGATACCGGTTACGCCGGTTAAGAATCGATAATTCTTTTTTAATAATTCCTTTTCTTGACGATTCAGCTGATCTGAATTCCCGAATTAATTGGCGCGATCGATCAATTGTCCTGCTCAAACGGTTAGTAAGTGAAAGCAAAATCAATCCTACCCCTGATATTAATGCAACCGGGGTTATACTTGATTGTAAAAACTGAATGAATAATTTAGCTGGCTCCATATTCAACTTAAATCTGATTATTATCTGTATAACAAGGACTTATGAAGTGAATCCAAATTCTTTATAGTATTAATAAAAAAAATGATCCACCTCCTGTCATTAAAAATTCATTAACCCGATATAATAATAATTGTTCAATCAATAAAGAATCGGCATAACCTTTGGATCAGACAACAACATATCAGAATTACTGATTTTTATTTCATTAATAGCATCCTCTATCTGTTTTAGAGTACATGGCATAGTTGCAATTGAGAATATTGCCCTGTCTGTTTTATGCCGGTTATGACTAACTGTATCGATATTAATATTTTGTTTTCCGATTGAAGTGGTAGTTAAACCGGTTATACCCGGAACATCAACAGTTACAAATGTTATGATGTACGGAAACTTGAAATGTTTTGCATCAGTGATCTTATACTGCTCTTTTTTCTCCTTCTCTTCAAAAGGTATCTTATCAGCATATCGTGCAGCAAATATTATATCGCCTACAATAGAGCTGGCAGTTTCTGAAGAACCTGCACCCTCGCCTACCAGAATCTGGCGTCCGGCATATTTATTTATAAAACGAATAGCATTTGTTGCTCCATTTACTTCAGCAAGAAAATTAGAATTTTTAACTACCATCGGACTTACAGTAGCATAAATTTTACTATCAGTCTTTTGAGAAAAACAGATCAATTTTAACGTACTATCTATTTCGCGCGCAAAGTCGATATCTTCCTTTCTTATATTCTCAATTCCCGTGATCGATAGCTTATTCATTGGAATTTCAACTCCAAAAGCAAGCCTGATGAGAATTGCAAGTTTATGTCCGGCATCGTGACCATTGATGTCAAGAGTTGGATCGGCTTCGGCATATCCGTTTTCCTGAGCAAGTTTCAATGCCTCATGAAAATCCATATCTTCCTTCTGCATCATCGAAAGAATATAATTGCTGGTGCCATTCAATATACCGGATATCGATTCAATTTTATCGCCCGAAAAACTTTCTTTTATAGTTTTTATTACGGGAATAGCTGCACACACTGCTGCTTCAAATCCAATTGTAACATTATTTTTTCTGGCTGCCTCATATATAGATAATCCCCGTTCAGCGAGTAGCGCCTTATTTGCCGTTACCAAGTGCTTCTTTGAATGGCAAATATCCAGGGCAAGTTTTTCGACAAAATCGCTACTCCCTCCTATTGTTTCAACAACCAGATTGATATTATCTGATGCCAGAATTTCCCTGATATAATTATTAGCCTCCCCGGGAGTCAAATCTTTTCCACCTCCGCAAAAAACTGACGAGGGTATATTGAAACGGTCAATGGCTGCTTTTGGATTTAGCTCAACTATTTTTGTAAGTTGTATTCTTCGAGATGAGCTGTGAATAAGCTCATCCTTCAATTCTGTCAGTATTTTAGCCACTCCGCCACCAACAGTCCCACAACCCAGTATGGCAACGTTGAAATCTTTCATATAAGAAAAAATAAGGATTAATAATATTTTACGAAAATACTCGAAAAAATGATTACTGAAAATGATTGTTCCCCGAATTCAATATTCTTGTGGATTATAGGGTTCTCATTCTTTAATTGAAGTTTCAATATTACTGCTTCAATTTTTCAACTTATCTATAAAAAATGAATAATTCAAGGCAACCAGTTTTGCATGTTGTTCGGGAGTATACGATGCAGCATGTCCTCCTTCTGTATTCTCAAACAGGTATACTTTAGCTCCCAGTGCTTCCATTTTTGCTGTCATTTTTCTGGCATGCCCCGGATGTACTCGATCATCGCGTGTTGAAGTAAGAAACAGTACTTCAGGGTATTTTTTATCGGCGTTTAGATTTTGGTAAGGTGAATATTTGCTGATGTAGTCCCATTGTTCAGGAATATCGGGATCACCATATTCAGCGACCCAACTCTGACCTGCGAGAAGTTTGGAATATCTTTTCATATCGAGTAGCGGAACAATACAAACCACCGCATTGAATAATTCGGGCCTTTGTACCATTACTGCTCCCACTAATAATCCTCCGTTGCTTCCTCCGGTAATTCCAAGTTTTTGAGACGAGGTTATTTTTTGTGCCTGAATAGCTTCAGCGACGGCAATAAAGTCATCATATGAATTCTGCTTATTCTCCAGAATAGCTGCATTATGCCAGTCGGGACCAAACTCTCCTCCACCCCTGATATTAGCAATTACATATACTCCTCCCTCTTCAATCCAAAGTTTACCCAGCGAGATACTATAATATGGTTTTTCAGAAACCTGAAATCCTCCATATCCATAAAGAATTGTAGGATTCTGACCATTATACTGCAAATCATTTTTACTAATTACAAAATAAGGAATCATGGTACCATCTTTCGATTGAGCTTCATATTGGTTAACCTGACAGGAAGAAGCGTCGAAATAGGATGGCAAGCTCATCACAGGGACTGGTGCTTTTCCATCGTTATTATCGATATATAATGTTGTAGGCTGAATGAATGATTCATAAGTAACAAAGTATTCAGGATGCAACCTATTAATATCAACAATTTCAATGGACCCAGAAGGAGGATAATTAACTTTCTCCTGCTTCCAAATCCCATCATGAATAGTATATTTTAAAACCACACTTTTAATATTGTCCAGCGTATTCAGAATTATACTATTGCTTGTAGCAAAAATACCTTCAACTGACGTACGGTTATTTCCTTTAAACAGCACATCATGTGTCAGAATGCCCCTTTTAAGGTCATTAAATTTAATATTGACAACGCTTCCCTTTTCAATAATTCCGTCAACAGTATTCCAGTTGCTAAAGGGGCATACAATGAAATTATCGTCGAGTAAATCAAAGTAGAAGTCCTCAGGCAACGGTAATTTTATCAGGCATGTATCATCAATATAATATAGATTTTTATTAAAGAAGTTAGTATAGTGCAGCACAAACTCATGGGTTGATGCTGAGTCATGTAAAACAATTGGTGCAACAGCCATATCATCAACTGAGGCCTCGTAGACAATCTCAGCATCTTCCAGTTTTGTTCCACGTTCCCAGCGTTTAACAATACGGGCATATCCCGATGTAGTAAGGGTTCCCTCTCCGAAATTGGAGGAGATGTACACATGGTCCTCATCGATCCATTGAATATCCGATTTTGCTTCACCTACATTAAAACCATCTGTAACAAACTGAAAACTTTGAAGATCAAATTCTTTCAGGTAAACAGCATCCGAGCCTCCTGCTGACAAATTAAAAATACACCTGCTACTTTCATCAGGAGCAAACTGAATACCTTTAAAAACCCAATTAATACTATCGCATACCGACAGACTATCGAGGTCGAGAATCAATTCCCAGTTCTTTTCCTTTGAAAGTAACTTACTTACAGGAATTCTCCGGATAATGCCACGCGGATTATTCTCATCCTGCCAAAAATTGTAGATGTAGTCTCCCTGCCTTACCGGATAAACCAATAAATCACTAGATGTCAGAATTTCATATATGTAGTCATATCGCTCCTGATAGCCATCAATATTCGTAATGTACTGAAGTGTTGTTTTATTGTGCTCAGTTACCCAGGCTAATTGGTTTTCTCCTTCAACATCCTCTAACCATTGAAATGGGTCATCTACAGTTTGGGCGTTTGAAAGTGATACAGATAATAGTATTAGTACTATCAGTCCAAACAGATTTTTTTTCCAGAAATGATTATTGATTGTATTCATAATATTAAACTTCTTGATATTCAAATATATAATTTTTGTGAAATATTCTTCAGGAAAATTGCCATTATCATATGCTAATTTGTCTGTCATACTTATTAAACAAGTATTATATCTGAAATAAAGAATAATAATTTCAAAACAGCTAAATGTTGATCAGCTAAATAAATTAAATACAGAAAATCTGAAAAAATAGTCAGAGATAACGATCAATTTATTTTAAAGATAAATCCGTGTACCGGCAACTGGGTTAAACTATTTAAACCAAAACATCATACGGGAATATAGGGCTCAAAAATTAACCGGCCAGAAGCAATTTTAAAATATTGTTCATAAAGTGAACGAGTACACATCCATACAGCATTTCCCCTAAAAACGGTTTGTAACATCTTTTTATCTGAACGGAAGTTAAACTCATATTTACGACACTGAAATTTACAGGGTTCATCAGTAGGGTGAGATTCCTTTCCCGGCTGAGTATAAGCAGCTATAACACAACTTCGGCTACTGGTTATATAGGTCCATGGCCAATAAAAGTCGACCGGGAAACCCCATTTCTTTAATATTTTAGGATCTAAACCTTGCGTTAAAACATCAATCGCCACTCTTTCTACACCCTTCCCTTTTAAGAAATCCTGGAAAACTGGTAATTCGAGTGTTGCTGCCTGTAATGCCTCAGCCTGGTTTTTTTCTACTCTCTTCAAGTTAGGAATTTCAACATTTGCAATATCAAAGCCCGAAATTGAAAAACGCGGATCGCGTTTCATTTTAATCAATAATCTGCCTAAAACCGGCTTTAAATTTTGATATTCTGTATTAATTAAATGAAGAACGCCGAAATCGTTGACCAGTACTTCTGTATCAATAGTTTCCTGGTTCAGGTATTCAAACAGCTTTTTCAAGCGTTCCATACCTTTTGGGCCGACATAGGGAGTTACCAATGTAAACTGGTATTCGTTATTTTGACAAAATTCGATAGCCTGCTGAACATGTTTAAGGGTTGGAATAAGATTCTCACAAGTTTCTTGTCCGAAATAAATACCGTCTATGTTATCGATATAATTAAGGCCAAAATACTTATACATATAGTCATTAAGAGTAGTAAGTGCTAACTGGTTCATTAGCATGCTCTCATCTAAAATTTCAATATATTCCGGTTCAGGTTTTGATATTATTTTAAGAGTATCTTCAAGATTTATAACATGTTCGATACGACTCAGGTATATATAGAGACTGAACTGATTCTTCATTATACGATATTATTTGGGATAGGGATAATCATAGTAACAATTTGGACCTGAACAAAAATTAGGACTACTCATCAAATCCTGACAATATTTAGGAGATGCATTTGGCTGATCAATTACTTTTTTAGCGATCTCTATTATAGCAATATTTCCTCTGAAATCCTGGCCACGAAGCGGAAGTTTAACGGCTTCTATTCCCCATTCCTTAAATTTCTGGAATGCACAAAGGCCACATTTATTCAAACTTGCCAAAACATGCAATTTATTAACTTCCTGTACCGACATTTTGACCTTTGGACGTTTCACGAGGTATTCATTGCGCATGAGTTCCACTTCAGCTTTGATTCCAACCTGTCTGCGATAGTATGTACCAACACCTTCACTGGCTATCTCATTCTTCCAGTTGGTATCAAATAATAAGGGCCTCATTTCCCGGAATTCAAACATGGGAGATTGACAAAAACATTTATTGGATGGGCCGTGCCAGGTAAAACAAAATTCATCGTTAAAAACACAATATGCAGCCATTCCGAATACTTCGAGACGTATTTTATTTTCAGAGGCATAGGATGATATTTTCTCAATCTCACTAATAGTCAATTTCCGAGGGAGGATAAACCGTCCTATATTTTCAAAATTATCACGGAAAAACTGTAATGTTTCAATATTGTTACTGCCCCCGCCAATACTAACATTCATTACCTGTTTAAATCCATTCTTCTGAAGCTCAAGAAGCATCCCCACATTGCTGACAATAAATCCGTCAAAATCTATATCGCCAATACTCTCGAGAATACGGAGCAATAACTTTGTTTGTTGAGTATTATACTCATGGGCATTTACCGTCAGGTATACTTTTTTATTCTGCCCGTGTATAAGCTCTACAACATTCGAGAGATCGCTCTTCGAACGGTATTGATAACTGGCTGTTTCACGACGATTACTCGATAGCTCCCAACCATATTCATCGCTCCATTCTTGTGGAATGTATCCCACAAAAAACTCATCAACCCCAGCCTCAGCATATCCTTGTATTTCTTGAGGTTGATGCGCATTACTTATTCCTGCAATTATTCTCATGGTTTTAACCGTTTATAAAAAACATTCAAATATACCAACTATTTCTCCTTTATGGTATTAAAATTACAATGCTCTTAACTCGCTTTTTCCCGAAATGATCATTAGTCCGACAATGGTAATAAGACCATTAATTAAGAGTAATTCATAGCTCGAATGATAATTTATTATCAATGATTCAAGTGCTAGTTTTGTACCGTATGTAAGTAAAGGTGATAGGATGGCTATCAGCGGCACCCAAATATCAACAATTTTGCGTTTTGAAAAAATACCAAAAGCAAATAATCCGAGCAGAGGTCCATAAGTATATCCTGCTGCTGTAAAAAGTGAGCTTATGACCGCTTCATTATTCATCATACGGAATACGAAAATAATGACCCCCACCATTATTGACATGAAGATATGGACAGTCCATCGGACTTTTTTTAACCTTGCTTCAGGAAGGTTTCCTGCTCCTAATATATCGATGGTAAACGAAGTAGTAAGAGCAGTGAGAGCTGAATCGGCACTGGAATATGCCGCAGCAACAAGCCCAAGAATAAAAACTATACCAATAAACGTAGGTAAAGTACCTCCGGTGGCAATAAGTGGGAATAGATCGTCGGAACGTTCAGGAATACCTATCCCGTGAGTCTGTGAATATATTATCAATAAAGCACCTAAAGAGAGAAAAAGTAAGTTAACAGGTACAAGAAGACTGCTGTACCAATACATATTTTTCTGAGCATCTCTCAAACTGCGACAACTTAAATTCTTTTGCATCATATCCTGATCCAGCCCCGTCATAACTATTGTAATAAATGCCCCACTCAGAAATTGTTTGATAAAAAAGGATCCTTTGCGCCAATCGTGAAAATTGAACAGGGTTGTTGTTTCACTCGATTTCAATGTTGTTACCAGGCTTTTAATATTGATATCCATTGATTTACTAACCATGATTAATGTTAATATTACTGCCAGTAACATAAATAAAGTCTGTAATGTATCAGTCCATACAATGGTTTTAATACCTCCACGAAATGTATAGAGATAGATAAATAAAAGAGTTATGATAATAGTGAATGCGAAATGTATGTGTAATTTATCGAAGATGGTTATTTGAAGTACGTTTGCTACGATGAATAACCGGAATGAGGAACCAATGAGTCGGGATAGCAAAAAAAACGATGCTCCTGTTTTATAACTTACTTTTCCAAAACGACCTTCCAGAAATGTATATATTGAAGTAAGATTGAGCCTGTAATAAATGGGAAGCAAAACATGAATTATTGTCGCATAGCCCAGAAGGTACCCCAACACTATTTGCATATAGTAAAACTTACTGGTAAGTACCCATCCGGGTACTGAAATAAAAGTCACCCCCGATAATGAGGCTCCGATCATCCCAAACGAAACAAGATACCATGATGACTGCCGGTTACCAACAAAAAAAGTATTGCTATCAGCATTACGGGAGGTTATCAGACTTATGATAAATAATATAACAAAATAAGAGAGGATTACTCCTATGATGAGATAGGGATTCATTTGTAATTATTAATTAATGTTAAATCATTTATGGCTTCTAAGTTGTCCTTTGAATGCAATGATAGTAATTTTGCTTCAGAACAGATACCAAGAACATGACACAAGCTAATTACCCTTCCAAACTTCTTGCCGATGCCGTATCACAATTTTCAAAACTGCCGGGTATTGGTGAGCGAACAGCACTTCGACTTGTATTGTATCTTATGAGACTTGGAAAAGAAGAGGCTATGAGTTTCACTAATGATCTGAATTCTTTTTTTGAACATATTAAATTCTGCTCGGTATGTTATAATATATCCGATAGTGATACATGCAGTATTTGTTCGGCATTAAACCGCGACAGATCGACCATTTGTGTTATTGAAAATATTAAAGATCTTATGGCAATAGAAAGTACGCATCAATATAATGGATTGTACCACGTATTGGGAGGAATTATATCACCCATGGAAGGTATTGGTCCAAACGATCTTAATATCCAATCATTGATCGGCAGAGTCAGAGATGACAAGATCAGTGAGATTATTCTTGCTTTGAGTGCCACAATGGAGGGGGATACCACTAATTATTACCTCTATAGAAAGCTGAAAGAATATAATATTAAGATCTCCATGATTGCTCGAGGCGTTGCATTTGGCGATGAACTCGAATATACCAATGAAGTAACATTGGGGAGATCGATTGTAAACAGGGTTCCCTTCGAATACCCCGATTCACAAAATGAAAAATAGATTTATTTAAACTTGTCGCTATTCGCTCTTAGGGCAACAGCAGCACCAATGATACCAGCTTCATTTTTGGTTTCGGCCATAACAATTTTAGAATTTAATTTAATATGACCGATAAATCGTTCTTTCTTCTTACTAATACCGCCACCAATAATAATTAGTTCGGGCCAAAATAACTGCTCCATTTCCTGAAGATAAATATTGAAACGTTTTGCCCATGAATCCCAGTCTAAATTATCTCTTTTCCGGGCGGCATCCGATGTAAATTCTTCAGCTTCAGCCCCCGATTTCAATGTAATATGACCTAATTCGGTATTGGGAACCAATTTACCTTTCGAGAACAGAACCGTACCAATACCTGTACCTACAGTTAACAAAAGAACGGAACCTTTTTTACCCTTGCCAGCTCCAAATTTCATTTCCGCCATTCCGGCTGCGTCAGCATCATTCAGCACATATGTCGGTAAATTGGTTTTTTTGGTTATTAAATCATCAGCATTAACGCCAATCCAGGATTTATCGATATTGGATGCTGTTTTTACAATACCGTTTTGAACAACTGCCGGAAACGCCAAACCAATAGGCCCTTTCCATTTAAAATGATCCACTATTAATTTAATTGTTTTTGCAACGTTTAAGGGTGTTGCCAGATCGGGTGTTGGAATTCTGTAACGTTCGCCTAATAATTCGCCTTTTTTAGCATCTACCGGCGCCCCTTTAATACCAGATCCTCCAAAATCAATTCCAAGTATTTTTCTAAATTTCATATACTTAAAGTAATGTTAGTAACAAAGAAAATAAAAACCTGAAAAAAAACTTGAAAATATTATGAAAAGAAGTCTACAATGAATGTTAAAAATTTCAGTGAGCTGAACTGTGGTTATTTGTTAACTTTGTATAATATAAACTGAATCGAACCGCTTTATGGAAAAATATCTCCTCCAAATATTAGAGAGTAACAACAGAGTAATAGTTCCCGAATTCGGGGCTTTTATCATTAAGCAGAAAAATCCTCTAACCATTATTTTTAATGAGTTTTTGCAATACAATGATGGTATGCTTGTCGATGCTATTTCGAAAAATGAGGGTATCGATCGGGACTCGGCAAAGAAAAAGATTGACGAATTTATCGTTAAACTGAATTCTGAACTGGAAAGTGTGGGACAATATGTTCTGCAAGGAATCGGGGTAGTTACAAAAGGCACTACAGGAAAGATCTCACTTGAAAAAGAAGAGCCAAAAAAATCAGGTAAGAAGGAATCAAAACCTGTAGAATCCTCCGAAAAAAAACCACCTCAGACTAAAGAAACAAAAAAAGCGCCTCCAAAGAAAACATCAGATATTAAAGAGGAGACAATTGAGATTGTTAAGGAGAAACCTCTGAAAGAGAAACCAAAGGAAGAAGAAAAACCGAAAATCGTTAATGTGACTCCCAAGCCTGAAGAAAAAGTAGCAGAAGCAGAAAAATCAAAAATAGTAAAAGAAACTCCTAAGCCTGAAGAGAAAATAACAGAAGCAGAAAAACAAAAAGTTACTGCTGAACCTGAGATAAAACCTAAAAAAGTTGAAGAGGAAAAAAAGGTAGAGAAACAAATTTATGAAACAAAATCTGCTTTTACGAGCACATCTAAGTCTGAGGGCAATAAACGTAGCAAAACTAGGTTAATCATCTGGCTTATTTTAATAGTTATTGTAAATGGTATACTTATAGGATATTTCTTCTACACCGAGGAACTTTCAGCTTTATTCCATAAACAACCAAAAGAATTTATTGAAGTTGAAACACAACCGGAAGATCAACTTCAGCCAGAGATTGAACCTTCCGAAGAGATCTACGAGGATATGACTACTCAGGAAATTGAAGAAGAGCCCGTCCAAAAGGTCGAAAATTTTAGAACTCCAGTTCAAAGCGGTACCCGATACTATATTGTTGCAGGAGTTTTTGGTGACGAAAACAATGCTGATAATCTGGTAATTGAACTAAGAAAAAAAGGTTATAACGCTGAAAAATTTGGGAAAATTGGTAGCCTGCATGCTGTAAGCTATAACGTGTTCCAGACAAAAGCAGATGCCGACGTGGAATTACGTAGGATACAAAGCGGTGTAGACCCTGAAGCCTGGATCAAAGAAGTAAAATAATCAGTATTTATTCTTTTTAACAATTTACCCGGTATACTTTCCTACACATACCGGGTTTATTTTTTCACTGATTTTTTTCTTCTTGACATCCTTTCAGGAAGCGAATCGGATTATTCAGGAGAAAATTCCATTGTAAATTCCGCATTTGTCTTTACTTCATCAGAACTGAAATAATCAGCATGGTACTCTCCATTAATATACATCTTTGTCTGATCACAATAAAACTTGCTTGACGGAATACCTGATGTCCCGGTTGGGATAACAGAAATGCAGTTGCTCCAATCATTCAGGTCATATATACTTCGGTGCGACGATCCATGCTCCACAGCCTTTGGTTCAAAGTAGGGATATTTATAAGGAGATACCGTATGAAAACTCCCTCCGACACGGAAGGGACCCTGATTCAGGTCGAAAATCTTATCAATAAGTTTGACTTTTGCAATAGGATGGGAAAAGGTTATCTTATGAATATCCCCCCATTTCCAATCTGACACTTCAGCTCCATACTGACTGATCAAAGTATCCATTGTATTTCTGAAACTTGCTGCTGCAACTTCTGCCAGTCCTTCTTTCTCATCAGTCGTCACATCATTGAGCCAAAGCGAATTCTTATGCGATAACAAACTATACATAGCAATTCTGGGTAAATGACTTACATTAAGAAATTTATTGAAAAGGTTATCACCCATTTCATCTTTGTAAGTCGAAATAAGGAATTGATAAGCCCAGAACTCCGCTATTAAAGCTTCAGGACTTTCTGCACTCAAATTATAATCCCACTCCTTAAGCATGTCCAGAGCAGTTTTCTCTGTATCAGTCCAACCGGTATCGCTCTCCATGCCCGGTAACAGAACTGAAAGAAAAAGAGATGAAAATTTTGAATGCTGGTCGTTCTGCATTCGTTTAAAATCGTCTATCGCAAATTTCTCCTGTCCGTCCAACATTTCACGTATACGATCCATTCTGTAAGGCATATCGAACCATGTCCCGATATGGTATGGATAGGTACTGTCTACCGTCCGGTTATTGGCAGAAGATACATATCCCCTGGCCGGATTGTACTCATAAGGCAACTCATCGAAGGGAACCATTCCTTTCCAATCATACTCATCAGTCCATCCCGGAAGTACCGCCCATATTTTATCGCGCTTACGGATGGGTACACCGGCACAACAATACATCCCGATATTTCCCTGTTTGTCGGCATAAACAACGTTTTGGCTGATAGATATAAACGAAGAAAATGCATTTCTGAAATCGATCCAATTGTTGGCCCTGTTAGCAAGGTAAACTGAGCGCATCTCATTGCTCTTTTCACTGCCTACCCAATGGATGGTCAGCACCCTGTCGGTAATTTTTTTAATGCCCGATACCACTGGTCCGCGATGGTTGGTACGGTAATTACATTTAACTTCTTTACCACTCTTGCTGCGTATTATTTCCTCGTGAATTATAAAGTTTTTCCATTCACCATTAAACATATACTGATTGGTGTCATTCGGATTAATTTTTTCTTCATAATAATCGAGATTATCGACATAAGTGTTTGTCATGCCCCAGGCAATGGAGTCGTTATGCCCTACAATTATCAAAGGTTGACCCGGCAATAACAATCCCTCAACATCCAGTTTTCCATCGACTACCTGGTGTATCTGATACCATATTCCCGGGATACCAAAGCCGAGGTGCATATCATTTGCCAATAAAGGTTTCCCTGTATTAGTCCTCTCTCCTGAAACTGCCCAGTTATTGCTCCCTGAAAAAATATCCAGACCCATTCCGTCCAGTCGATTGAGCATTTGTAGTTTGTTTTCAGAAAGCAGTTCAGAGTTTTTACGAAATACATAAGTCTTTTGTATATCCATTTCCGGCAATAATTCAGTGAAATGAGCGCTGTCGACTTTCCCTGCAAGTTCCTCCAGTAATAACTCACTCCACCCCGATTTCAGATCCCAGGCCATATAGCCGATCAGGTTTAATGAATGAACAGGTTCCCACGGATCGGGTCGGTAGCCCAACAGAGTAAATTCCAAGGGGAAGTTCCCATTGTTATCTTCTATATACCTATTTACACCTTCAGAGAAAGCTATTAAAGCCGATGCTATATTACTGTCACCTTCTGTTAAAAGCATTTCCGACTTTTCTTTAAAAGCTAAAGACCTGAGAAGCAAGTCGGTTTCAATAAAATCATCGCCAAATATCTCGGACAGGCGCCCTAATGTAACCCTGCGCAACAGATCCATCTGCCATAGCCGGTCCTGAGCTAGCAAATAGCCGGTAACCATATACAAATCGTGCTCATTCTTTGCATAGATATGTGGTATGGCCAGGTTATCGCGGTAGACTGTCACCGGCTGAACCAAACCCGGTAATGATATCTGCTGGTTGTAATCAGGAAGGCCCTTCCGTACCAATATCCTAGTAAAGATAAAAACGACAATAACCAGAATTGCAAGCAAAGCCAGCAGGATGAATAGAAGTTTTTTCAGGATTTTCATAACTAAAGAATTATATGTTATTAATTGTTTATCTGCCTGAGTTTTTATACCGGAAACCTAGGGTACATAATTTTCAGATACGTTAAAAACATTATTTAAGGAATTCTTGTCCGGAATTGCCGGGCTTCCCAGCTTAATGCTTTCCAGTTCATCAACTATTATAAAACTAAGATTCAGTGTATCCTTTTCTTTCCATACTTCGGGATCAAATCTGAATATTTCTTTTTCTCCATTGAGAAATTGCATCTCAACCAAAACCGGTACAGGAAACGAACCCAATTTCTGAACTTCGACTTTGATTTTATTACCCATTTTTGTCACATCTCCAATGGCCAGATCGGGAAAGCCGGAACCGAAAAACCATAAGTCGATAAACCAATCTATATCGCGGTGCGAGGTACTCTTAATAACAGCAAGTAAGTCGTAAGGGGTAGGATGTTTATATTTCCATATCTCTGCGAAATTCCTGATGGCAAGCCTGAAAGTATCACGTCCTACATAATTTTCCAGCATATGAAAAGCCACTGACGATCTGATATAGCTGTAGTTCTCATAAGTTTTGCCTCTTGTCTGGCTTGCAGAAACAGATAAAGGAATATCTTCAAAGCTTCCTGCCAGAATATTATACCTTCTGATGATGTGTTCCATAGTGTAGTAATCCGATTCAAGAGCTGCTTCTGTTTCCATAGGTAGAAATGTAGTCAAGCCTTCATCGACCCAGGAGTATTTACGTTCGTTTATACCGAGCATGAATGGAAAATAGGCATGGGCCACTTCATGGAGGGTTAAAAAAATAGTGCCATTTAAGAAAAAGCGGGCTCCATTATTCACAATCATCGGATACTCCATTCCTCCTTCACCTTTAAATACAGTAACTGCCGGATAAGGATAGGGAATACCATAGCTGCTTTCACTTAAATGCTTGATGATTTTTTGTCCGATACCGGCTATCTCGTTAAAATAAGCTGCCCCCTCCGGATAAACTGCCGAAACAAGTACCTTATGTTCTCCGTGATCCCTTCCGATCCATGCCGTTGTTGCATCCCATAAATAGTGGTCAGAAACAGCAAAAGCAAAATCCGGAATGTTTTCCGCCTTATACCGGAATGTTTTCGATCCTTTACCTGAGTACCAATTTTTACTTTTTAGCTGAGCGGCTGTAATAATGTGAACGGTTTCTTCTGAAACAGAAGCCTCCTGCAGTCGTTCCCATGCATCTTTCGATAAAATATACTGAGCATTAACCCACAAACCTGTAGCCCAAACCATAAAGCCGCGCGGAACAGTAATGGATATATAATAATCATTAAAATCATTATAAAACTCCTGGGTACCTGTATACTGGTTTTCATCCCATCCGTCGATATCGTCGTAAACAGCAACCTGAGGGTACCAAAGACTAACAAAATAGCTCCCCTTATCGTATTTTCCAAAGCGTTTCACAGGCCGATCGGGCATGGGGAATTCCCAACTCATGTGGATATTACACGATTTACCGGGAGTAAGAATATGATTCAGATAGATAGTAAAATTCGTTCCCTCGGTCCGGGTTCGATGTGCAAGTTTTGGTGTAAAATCCTCATTATTAACTCTAAGGGATTTTATAATAACTCCATCATGAATAATCCCGGGATCAACCTCTTCATCGCGAATTCCTCCTTTTTTATAAATGTTCTGATATAATCTCATTACCACTTTATGGAGCGAATCGGGACTTTCATTAAAATATGTAATATCGGCCTCCCCTGAGAGTATTTCTGAACCGGGATTAAATCTGACATCCAGATTATAGGTTGCATAATTCTGAAAATAATTCTTACCCGGAGTACCTACAAGAGTGCGTGTTCCTTTTTCTGCTGCATATTGTATTTCAGATGGAATATACTGCTGCGCTTTAAGTTGCAACATGATGAAAAAACCAATTGCATAAAATGAGACCCTGCTTTTCATACGTGATCAACTTGTAAGAGAATATTAAAAATTATTACATATAATAGAAAAGAACTGAAAAGTATGGATAAGAAACTTTCTATCAAAGGGGATCTGATGAAGATTTGTATCATTCGGATGAATTAATTATGTGCTCCTAAAAAAAAGCCAATTAAACAAATGAGGCTTTGTTTCCAAATTTATTATAAATTTCCAAGCTGAAACTATTAATCCTGATTATGAATAGAAAAATTCTGATTCTTTCACTACCGGTAGTACTTGTATTTACCCAATTATTATTTGCCGGTGATAATTCAACCTCCCCAACTACCGGTTCTCTCCTCGATACGCTTTCTGTTGAAACTCACAAAGATATTCCTGCAGATTCGGCATCGAAAAATAAAGAAAAAATTAAAACAGGATGGTCCTTTGGGGCTGTCCCTGCTATTGCATTCGACAGCGATATCGGTTTCAAATACGGAGCTGTTGTGGAACTCTGGAACTATGGCGATGGCTCACAGTATCCTCTTTATGATAATTACTACTACTTTGAATACTCAAATACAACCAAAGGAAGTCAGATTTTCGAGTTTGATTTTGACTCCAGGGTATTAATACCCAATATCAGAACCCTTTTTGAAGCGAGCTATCTTACCGAACGGGCTTTGGATTTTTATGGTTTTAACGGATATCATCAGACTTATTATGACGCTAGGTACGAAGACGATTCGGAACCCGATAGCATTTATTTATCGCGACTCTATTACAGACAGCAACGACAGTTACTCCGTATTCGTTCCGATTTTCAGGGGCGTTTCTTTAGTGATAAAGCAAAATGGCTTGCAGGTATTACTTATTACAATATCGACCTTGATACGCTGGATATCGATCGTCTGAATAAAGGGAAGCAAGAATCGGAAAAACTTCCCTATATAGGAGGTGGACTGTTCGGGCAATATGCCTATCAATGGGATATTATTCCTGATGATCAGATCAGTGGCGGCAGTACCACCCTCTTAAAGGCTGGAATTATGTACGATACACGCGATAATGAACCTAATCCGATGAAGGGAATCTGGACCGAAGCGCTTTTCTTTTGGGCACCTGGATTTCTTGGAAGTGGTAACTATGATTTTGCCAAAATATCACTTACACACCGTCAATATTTTACGCTGGTGCCCGGCCGATTATCTTTTGTCTACCGACTGGCTTATCAGGGAAAACTCTGGGGTACCATGCCTACCTATATGCTGCCTTTGGTTTTAAATGGTGGTCTGGCTAAAGATCGCGACGGCCTGGGCGGAGCTAAAACAGTAAGGGGTATGCTCAGAAACCGTGTGGTAGGCGAAGATTACTTTTATGGAAATTTTGAGCTCCGTTGGAAGTTTCTGAAAACTGTACTATGGAAACAAAACCTCTACCTGGCACTTAATACTTTCCTCGATTTTGGAATGGTTACCGGTAACTATGAGATTGACCTGAGCCAGGTGCCTGACGATTATTTGTATTTCTTTCCGGACGATAAGGAAAAACCGCATATCAGCTATGGGGCAGGATTTCACATTGCTTTGAATGAAAATTTTATAATCGCCATAAATAATGGATATGTAATTGATGAAAAGGACGGGGATTCCGGATTGTATATCGGATTAAAATGGTTATTCTAATGATCTGATTACGCCTATGAAAACAGCTTTCAGGAAAGATTGGCAATACTATAAATTCTGCTTTTACGGATTCCTGAAAAATCAGCGTTTTTTTGAGCCTTTTCTTATCCTGATATTTCTTCGCGATAAGGGTTTGAGTTTTACCCAGATCGGTACGCTTTACTCCATCCGGTTCATTCTTCAGAGTATTTTCGAGATCCCAAGCGGAGTGGCGGCTGATGCTCTGGGACGAAGGGGCACCATGTTGGTAGCCTATGCATTTTACATGGTCTCTTTTGCTATTTATTATTTGGCTCCTACATTTTCCTGGCTGATCATTCCTTCTGTCTTTTTTGCTTTGGGCGAAGCATTTCGCACCGGTACCCATAAAGCTATGATTTTTGAGTACCTGAAACGAAACGGATGGCAGGATCAGAAAGTAGCCTACTACGGACATACACGCTCATGGTCGCAAACCGGATCGGCCATTTCATCGATCCTGGCAGCACTAGTAGTGCTTCTTAATAAAAACTACAGCTCGGTTTTTCTTTTCTCTCTGATCCCGTACACTCTTGGATTCATATTACTGGCTAGCTACCCTGCATACCTGGAAGGAACAGGTAACAACAGGAATAAAAAACATTCCTTACGTGAAGATTTCTCCCGTATCATAGGAGAAACTGTCAGGGCGCTTAAAAAATTTTCCAACCTGCGACTGGCTTTCAATGTGGCTTCGCATAGCGGATATTACGATGCCGCCAAGGATTACCTGCAGGTAATAATAAGTACGGCTGCTATAAGTCTTCCGCTTGTTTTACCTTTCAGAAAAACCGCCAATGAAAAAGAGATTGTGCTAATTGGAGTAGTGTATTTTATTCTCTATTTTATAACAGCTGCAGCATCGCGATATTCCGGAAATTTCAATTCATATTTTAAATCGACCTATCGCTACCTGAATTTTTTACTGCTGGCTGGTTTGTTTGCCGGTATGGGAGCTGGTATCTTTTACCAATATAAAATCTATATTCCGGCCATCGTATTATTCATCAGCATTTTAGCCGTTGAAAATATGCGTCGGCCCGCAGGAGTAGCTGCTATAGCCGACAACTTCGATGAGGGTATACTGGCCTCCATCCTGTCGGCCGAAGGACAGCTAAGTTCGGTTATAGGTGCGGGATTAAGTATAGTAATAGGCTTAATAGCCGATCTACTCAATCCGGGCTATGCGCTGAGTATTGCCTCGTTGCTTATTATTTTATTGTTTCCTGTACTGAAGATCAGGGAAAAGAAAAAATTATAGGATCAAGCAGTTTATTGAATTGACTTTAATTCTCTATTGCAGAATGAGTATTCCGTTGTGATGAATGATTATTCTGTACCGCAGAACAAAATTGTATTGAATGTAATCCCTGAAAATTCATCGCCGTTGATTTCTTGAATTTGCCCGATGCGATGTTTATACTACCTTTGTAGCGCTTAACTCCGTGATGTATTATGCAAAAGTACTCAACACCAAGAGGTACACGAGATTTTATTCCCGCTGAAATGGTTCGCAGAAATTATATTTTTTCGACCATACAGCAGGTATTTAAAAAATACGGGTACGAACCTATCGAAACCCCGGCCATGGAAAATCTTTCCACGCTGCTGGGTAAATACGGTGAGGAAGGCGATAAGCTG
>CAZQCO010000048.1:0-4211 GCA_964592225.1 uncultured Bacteroidales bacterium | reverse complement strand
GACCTCACCGTGCCCTTCGCCAGATTTGTAGTACAACATCGCAACGAAATCACTTTCCCCTTTAAGCGTTACCAGATACAACCGGTGTGGCGTGCCGACAATCCCCAGAGAGGCCGTTACCGCGAATTTTATCAGTGCGATGCCGATGTTATCGGAAGTGATTCCTTGCTGAATGAGTTGGAGCTTATCCAGATTATCGAGGAGGTCTTTCAGCTTCTGAACATACCAGTCACCGTAAAACTGAATAACCGCAAGATACTTGCCGGCATAGCTGAAACTATGGGTCAACACGATCGGCTTACCGATATTACAACAGCTATTGATAAAATTGATAAGATCGGGTTGAACAAGGTAATTGAAGAGCTCAAAGAAAGAGAACTTCCTGCAAATGCCATTGCCAAACTTGAGCCTTTTCTAAAAATGAAAGGTTCGACACAGGAATTGATTAATAAATTGAAAATCTTGTTAAGCAGTTCATCAACAGGTTTAAATGGTGTTGAAGAGATTGAAACACTTTTCAATATGCTCGGAGAGTTGAAAATTGATATATTAACAGAATTTGATTTAACCCTTGCGCGCGGTTTAAATTACTATACGGGAACCATAATCGAAGTCAAAGCCAACCAGCTTGAAATGGGAAGTATTTGTGGAGGAGGCCGCTACGATGATCTCACCGGTATTTTCGGTATGCCCGGTGTTTCGGGTGTAGGTATTTCATTCGGTGCCGACAGGATTTATGATGTACTGAACCAACTCGAGGGTTACCCTGAAAATATTACATCGGCATCGCAAATTATGCTGGTTAACTTCGGAGAAAAGGAACAATTGCATTGTCTGCATCTTCTTAAACAAATCCGTGAAGCAGGGATCTGCGCTGAGCTATATCCTGATCCGGCAAAATTAAAGAAACAATTAAGCTATGCAAATAATCGTAATATCCCCTTTGTTCTTTTAGTTGGTGACCAGGAGATTGAGTCGGGGAACTATATCCTGAAAAACATGCATTCAGGAGAACAGGAATCGCTCGAGCTTCCTGAAATAGTTAAAAGGTTAGCCTAAGGGATTTTTGACCTGAACAAAAAAAATGTTAAGTTTGTTATATCTTATTGAATTGCAGAATATTTCATTATGAACAAGAGAGAATTCTTAAAGACAAGTTTGATCGGATCGCTGGGTTTAATGAGTATACCTGCTTTAGGCAGAAACAAAATTAATCTATTTAAAATTCCAAAAGAGTTCAAACTCCCTGAACTTCCTTATGCGTATGATGCACTGGAACCATACATTGATAAGGAAACCATGGAGATACATTATACGAAGCATCATGCAGGCTATACTGACAAGTTCAATGCAGCTTTACACGAAGCCGGAATTGATGCCGAAAATGTGAGAAGTATACTTCAGGAAGCCTCGAAATATAATGCTGCAATTGTTAATAATGGAGGCGGATTTTTTAACCACCGGTTGTACTGGAAATGTCTTTCACCCAACGGTGGAGGAGCCCCGACAGGAAATGCAGCTTCCCTTATCAATCGTGATTTCGGATCGTTCGAAAAATTCAGAGAAGAATTTAGTTCAGCCGCCAAAACCTTGTTTGGATCGGGATGGACCTGGCTTATAAATCAAAACGGTATTTTAAAAATTGTTACCACTTCAAATCAGGATAATCCTTTTATGGATACACTTCCCTCCGAGCAACAGGGATTTCCTGTTCTTTGCCTCGATGTCTGGGAGCATGCCTACTATTTAAAATATCAAAATCGCAGGGCCGACTATGTTGAAGCATTCTGGAATATTGTTAACTGGGAAACCGTAAATAACAAGCTTAAGAAAAGTACTGAAAGTTAATGGGAACCATACTTACCGGAATCCTGATATATTTTCCATTTTCATTTTTATCATTTAGCTATCTGAATACTCCTTCCATAACCGAAGGAGAACCTTTCACGGCTAAGAATATTTTATACCAGGTATTCGAAGTCAACAAAACAATTAGGACTATAAGCTATACCGTGCTTCTTAAGGAACGTATTCATGGTAAATATATCCAGAGAAAAAATGATTTTAAGGTTGTTTTCAATCCCTATAAAATCTATATGAAGGAGTATTATCCGGATCAGGGATTAGAAATACTGTATAACAAAGAAGAAACAGATGAAAAAGCATTGTTAAACAGAAATTCTATTATTTTACCTCTGCTCAGGCTTGATCCTATCGGTAATATGATGCGTAAAGAAAGTCACCATTCAATATTCAAAGGTGGTTTCAATTACTTGCTGGAGGTTCTTGAAGCGTTGTATACCAAATATCCCGAAGAACGAATTTCAGCCTGGCATTATGAAGGTATGGTTAAATATGACCATATAATCTGCTATAAAATAATCTTCGATAATCCCGGTTTTGGCCTCACCAACTATATCGTGAAAGAAGGTGAAAATCTGGAAATCATTTCCCGTAAAATGAATGTATGCGATTATATGATTTTTGAGAATAATCCGAATTTACGCTCTTTTGACGATTTTAAACCTGGCACTAAAATCAGGATCCCTGCCGATTATGCCCGGCAAATAATTTTGTACATCGATAAGGAAAAGCTAATTCCCATTGGGGTGAAAGTATTTGACGACAAAGGACTATTTGATGAATATACCTATCAGAACATCGTATTAAATCCTGTGTTTTCGGATCAGGACTTTAAAAGCTCCAATCCGGCTTATGGATTTCATTAATAGATTAAAATAAATTAGTATTTAGCCTGCCTATGAAATGTGCTAAATTATTTTTAGTTATCGCCCTCCTTCAATACTCTAACTCCAATGAGTTATTATCACAACAAAATTCTCAGGAAAGTTATACCGATATAAAGGTATCTTTGCTGACATATTCTCCGGGCAGCCGATTGTATTCGGTATTCGGACATAGTGCCATCAGGATTTATGATCCGGGAAATCAATCAGATCTGGTATACAACTACGGTACATTTCAATTCGATCAAGCCGGATTCTACTTAAAATTTTTACATGGCAATCTGATCTATTCCTTATCACGTACCTCATTCGAAAATGCAAAGCAATCCCTTATCCTTGAAAACCGTTCGCTGATTGAGACACCCTTAATTTTAAATAAAATTGAAAAAACCAGGTTAATCAGATACCTCGAAAATAATATTTTGCCGGATAACCGGGATTATCGTTACAACTTTCTTTATGATAACTGTGCGACACGTATTATTGAATTGTTAGAAAAAAGTACATCCGACTCACTAATTATTAAACCGGAAGTATTACCTGTCAAAACATTCCGACAACTGCTAAGTCCGTATCTGAAAAGTCGCCCCTGGGTCCATATGGGTATTGATTTACTTATGGGGATACAGGCTGATAAAATGGCTCGTCTGATTGAACCTGCTTTCCTGCCCGATTACCTGCACCTCTTTGTTAAAAATTTTCAAGTGCAAAGCCCTGAGCGCTCACATCGACTTTCCGGTCATGACATAATTCATTTTCAGAGTTTTTCTGCTCAAAAAGTAAAGAAGCTTACGCCCTCGCTTTTTCTTTGGCCTCTCTGCTTACTATTACTTATTTCAACCCTTATTGATTCACATTTCCGTTGGCTGTTCCAACGAATTGGAAATATTATATTATTACTCACCGGAGTAATTTCGCTGCTTCTTTGTTACCTGTGGATTTTTCCCGATCATACTATTTTTCGTTATAATATCGATCTGCTTTGGGTAAATCCATTACTTATTTTGGCAGCATTTATGCGACATCTAAAAGGCCAGAACAGGTATACTTACCTGAAAATATTCTTTTTACTTTTCACAGGAATAATGGCTGCATTTGGAATTATAGCCAGCATAATTGTTGAAAGGAATCTTGATCTTACTTCGCTTGGAATAATGGTATTAATAGTACTTATAGAAAAATTAAGAAACATCTATATTGTTAGCCATTCGACAACTAATACCTGATATTTATCTGCTGCAACTGAATCATTTATGCCTCTGAGGTAATATTTAAATAAGGATAGGTAAATAAAGTGTTAATATTATTTACACACAAAGGTTATATAATTGTTCGAAAGAATAGCTATATTTACTTATTGGCGCTTTGCTCAAATAACATGCTATCTGAATATCCAACGTAAGAGATCGTAATTCATATTAAAGTCATTTGTATTATGGACAATGAAACTAAAACCCGTGTTTT
>CAZQCO010000047.1:0-30470 GCA_964592225.1 uncultured Bacteroidales bacterium | reverse complement strand
ATTTCAAATAAAAAAGGGATGCTTGAAGAGGCTATCAATACATCAATTAATTGCCCCGATTCGAAATATTCAATTTTGCCCTCACGGAAATTAGTAGCAGATACAACAAGTGGAACAGGCAATTCTTCCAGTCGTTTTGTTTTTAAATGTTTATTGAGTAACTTTTTCAGTCCGTCGACTTTTAAAAAACCTGAACGGGGAAAAGAAATTCGTACGAATTCGTAAAATTTCTTTTTTGAAAAAATGTCAAGAATTTCAAAAGGTGAATATCCTTCTGAAAAAAGAGCCCCGGCAAGAGCCCCGGCACTGGCGCCTGAAATAATATTGATACTGATCTTATGCTCGATCAACGCCTGCAATACTCCCAAATGGGCGATTCCTCTGACTGCTCCCCCGCTTAAAACAAGGCCCGTCCGGAATTTTTTCTGGAAAATTTTCATAACTGATAAAATAAGTATCCGGAAACTAATATAGAATAAAGTTGTTATTTAATTAACAAAATACTATACAATTATGAAAACTCCAAGAATTGCTTTTTTCGATACAAAATCTTACGATAAAGAATCGTTTAAGGAGATCAACAAAAAGTACGGTTTTGAGATCACCTACTATCACTATCATCTGACTTCCGATAATATAGTACTGGCCCAGAATTTTGATATTGTCATTGTATTTGTAAACGATATTATCAATAGTACAATGATAGAAAAGCTGACTTCATATGGAGTGAAGCTCATTGCGTTACGATGTGCCGGTTTTAATAATATTGACCTTAAGGCTGCAAAAGATAAGATCAGGGTAGTAAGGGTTCCTTCCTATTCGCCAAATGCCATAGCTGAGCATACTATTGCCCTTATGATGACCCTGAACCGTAAAATTCATCGTGCCTATTTCAGGACTCGTGATTCAAATTTTGCCTTACAGGGTTTACTGGGGTTTGACATGTACAAGAAGAAAGCGGGTGTGATTGGAACGGGAAGGATAGGGAAAGCTCTTATTAAAATTCTTCTCGGATTCGGTATGGAGGTTGTAGCGTATGATCCTTATCCCGATATTGAATTGGCAGAAAAAGATGGATTTATATATACCGATCTCGATAGCCTGTTTATGGAATCGGATGTAATATCGCTTAATTGTCCGCTAACGAAAGAAACGGAATTTCTGATAAATAAAAACACTATCTCGAAAATGAAAAAAGGTGTAATGCTTATCAATACGGGCAGAGGGAAATTGATAAAAACATACGACCTGATACAGGGACTAAAATCGGAGAAAATAGGAGCGGCCGGATTAGATGTGTATGAAGAAGAAAGCCAGTATTTCTTTGAAGATTTGTCAGATCATATAATGACCGATGATATTCTTGCACGTTTACTGACTTTTAATAATGTTATAATTACTTCGCATCAGGGATTTTTTACAAAAGAGGCCATGCACAATATTGCAGAAACCACAATGGAAAATATAAACGATTTTGTACAAGGAAAGGAACTACTCAATGAAGTTAAAGTAAGTGCTATCAAAAAATAGATTTGTATGCGGTGGGAGTCGGATAGAACTATTAATGAAAAAAGATTTAACTTTAAGTTTATGCAAAATCTCTACCTTCGCAGCGATAACCGTTTCAGGTCATTCAGCAGACCATGAAGAGCTGGAAATTACAGGCCTCGTTTAGTGTATATGTTCTGTTAATGAAAGGAAGAAGAAAACAGGTTAGGTGATGCTTAATCGAGTTAAGGATTTTACTATATAATTTTTGGTTTAAAGAATGGAAGACTACCATGGAATACGAAGATAATCCGAAGAGCATTAAATATTATGTAAAAAGATATTTATACAGCAATGCCTCTTTTTTTAAAGACAAGAAAGTGATTGATTTTCCGGCAGGCAATGGGATTACTTCACGCATCCTGAAAGAAATAGGTTCACAACCAGTCCCTCTCGATTTGTTCCCTGAATATTTTGAAATAGACGGTATACATTGTGAACGTGCGAATATTAAAAACGGATTGCCAATTGAAAACCTGACAGCCGATGTCCTGATATGTCAGGAAGGAATAGAACATTTCAGCAACCAGTTTGAATCCCTTAAAGAATTTAACCGTGTGCTTAAACCTGGTGGCAAGTTGCTTATCACCACGCCAAATTATTCCAATCTTCAATCGAAACTCAGTTATTTGCTCACGGAAAGTGAGCGATTTAATTCCATTATGGCCCCTAACGAGTTGGACAGTGTTTGGTTATCAAATCAGGAAATTACCAGTGAAATTTATTTTGGGCATATTTTCCTTATTGGAATACAAAAACTTAGAGCACTCGCAAAACTATCAGGTTTTAAAATTTTAAAATGCCATTTTACCCGGGTTAAATCAACATCACTATTGCTATTACCTCTTTTATATCCGTTTATTCTTGTCTCAAACTGGATAACCTATCAAAAAAATATGCATAAAAACAAACTTTATGACTCTGAAACCAAAAAACAGGTATATGGAGAGATATACCGATTGTCAATTGATCCGAAAATTTTGGTAGGCGCTGATTTAATGGTGGAGTTTATAAAGGAACAGGAATCCAGTAATGTAAATAAACAATTAAAGGGGATTATGCTGCCTGAAATAGTTGATGGAATGCCAAGATTTATTATGTAAAATACTAGCCTCAAATTAAAAAAAGTAGGCCTGGCAGATTCTTGGCCTACAGGTAATAAATTTTATCGATTGGAATTCAAACAGTTCATTTTAAAATTTTAATTGTATTATAATTTTACACCTATCAGGGCTTATTTTTTATAAGAAAACGCACTTATCCCATTGATATATAAAATTTTATACTTGCTATGTGTTAATCAACCTGGCTTTTATTTTCTTTTTCTCAGGTAAAATAGAATATTATGATAAACAGGATCAACCGGAAGAAACAGCTGGATATATTGACCATAATTCTGATTCCTGCGATCTTATCTATACCGGGAATTCGTCGCAGATCATTTATTTTCTGACAGATAAAATATCGCTAACTCCTTGTATTTACAGAACCATGCTATTTCAATCCAGGCTGTTTGAAATAATGGAGATAAACCCTGAAAAGGAATTCAGGAATATTTTTGAATAACTTTTCAGGTATGTACTAATGAAATTGAGCCGAATCCGGCATAGGACACTTCACTTTTTAAATCGTATCTAAGAATGTATCATTATAGGTTGGATATGGTTTTTAAAGCAAATGCAGTTGTTGAGGTCTGTGAATTGAAGGAAAAGACTATTCTGGCGAACACTTTTCAGATAATAATACGGTCGCCCAGTTTTTTCGAAAAATTCTTTTTCAGTCCGTTAAGCACTATATATTTCTGTTGCAATAGCGTGAGACCTTCAGCATCCTTATTCTTTTGTGCCGTTACAATGGCTTCCTGTGTTTCCCTGATCATCTCAATTACTTTTTTATTCTTGAAAGCCATAACCAGCTCAGGGACAATCTCACGAATTTTCAAATCCTCTGTTTGAGGCAATACCTCATTTTTTCGCCAGATAGAACTTAGTTCATAATTTTCAGTAGTAAGATCGACAGCAATTTTACAGATATCCGGATCCTGGTGTTGAGTAAAATAGTTTTCGCTGAAGGGTTCTTCAGAATTTAAAATACGTGTAATCTCATTAAAAATCTTTTTGTACAGAGGATGTTGAAATTCGAGCTCATCGTTTTTAATCTCGTCAACAATATAATTCAAAACGGTTTGATTATCTTCTTCCTTCAATCGTAATTCTTCATTTCCATAGAGTAGTAAAATCCTGAGAAGCTCTTTTTCGTGCGGAAAATTGTCACTTAATCGGATTTCCTGCTTCACCGAAACCTTATTCGGAGAAAGGTAAGATGGAGAGTAATCAGATCTCCCTGACTTTTCGTTTAATTTATTCCGGCGTATTTTATAGGTTTCGTTATAAAGAATGGCTTCATCGATATCTAAAATTTTAGTGCATTCCCT
Organism: uncultured Bacteroidales bacterium; assembly: GCA_964592225.1. Taxonomy (GTDB): domain Bacteria; phylum Bacteroidota; class Bacteroidia; order Bacteroidales; family UBA10428; genus UBA10428. The sequence goes on along the minus strand of CAZQCO010000047.1, from coordinate 26,488 downwards.
GATATAAACCGAGCGGATAATATTGTCAGGGATCACTGCAATGGAACGTACCACATCACTAATAAGAGTAGCTTTTTTAACTGGGTCGTTTTCGGCATCTTTTGCCAGGAGGCGGGTTTTAAATTTGATGAAATCGGATTCATTCGCAAGTATGAATTCATTAAACTCTTTGTTACCATGCTTTTGCGAGAAAGAGTCAGGATCTTCTCCTTCGGGAAGGAGAAGCACTTTAACATTCACTCCTTCTTCCAGTATTATGTCAATCCCCCTGAGTGAAGCTTTAATACCTGCCTCATCGCCATCGTACAAAACGGTAATATTTTTTGTAAATCGTTTAACTAATCTTACCTGTTCACTGCTAAGGGCTGTTCCCGATGAAGCGACAACGTTTTCTACTCCTGCCTGGTGGAGGCTTATAACATCGGTGTATCCTTCGACCAAGTAACATTTATCTTTTTTTATAATACTGCTTTTGGCAAAGAATAAGCCATACAGCACGCTACTTTTATGATATATTTCCGATTCGGGTGAATTCAAATACTTGGCCGCTTTATCATCTTTTTTGATATTACGTCCGCCAAAACCAATAACCTGTCCTGAAATAGCATGAATAGGGAAAATAATACGTCCGGAAAATCGGTCGAATTTGTAATTTCCTTTATCAATAGTAAGTCCTGATTTAGTAAGATATTCTTCCTTATAACCTTTTTCCAGAGCCAGTTTCGTAAAAGCGTCACGGGATTCTAAAGAATACCCCAATTGAAATTTTTCGATGTTGGGTTCACGAAGCCCTCTTTCTTTCAGGTAACTTAACCCAATGGCACGTCCTTCCTCCCGGTTTTTCAGCCATTCCCTGAATTGTTTGGCAGCAAAATCAGTTAAAATAAGAAGACTTTCCCGCTCATTTTTTTCACGAATTTCCTCCGGACTTTCTTCCCTCTCAGTAATTTCAATATTATATTTTTTTGCCAGGTAACGCAATGCTTCAGGATAGGATAGCTTTTCATGTTCCATTACGAAACTGATGGCATTTCCTCCTATTCCCGAACTGAAACATTTAAAGATCCCTTTCGCCGGAGAAACAAAAAAAGAAGGAGTCTTTTCATTAGTAAAAGGGCTTAAACCTTTATAATTAGTACCTGCTTTTTTAAGATTAATAAAATCGCTAATAACTTCCACAATATCAACAGCAGCAAATATTTTATCGATAGTGGACTGGTCAATCATTCGGAAGTAATTTTAGGGTGTATGGCAAAGGGTAAAAATACTATTATTTTTACTATACTGGTGAAGTGAATCTTAAGAGTCGTATTGGTTTTTCATTATTTTTGTCTAAGACAATATTCATATTATTATGAAGAAACTTGTAGTTCTCACTGGTTCAGGTATCAGCGCTGAAAGCGGACTTAAAACTTTTCGCGAGTCAGGAGGATTATGGGAGAATTACGATGTAATGCAGGTTGCCAGTTATGATGGATGGCTTTCCGACAATGAATTGGTATTGCAGTTTTATAATGAGAGACGTGCTCAGTTAAAAAATGCCCGACCCAATGCCGGACATTCAGGGCTGGTGGAACTTGAGGAATATTTCGATGTAGATATAATAACGCAGAATGTTGATGATCTGCACGAAAAAGCCGGAAGCCGGAAAGTACTTCATCTACATGGGATCCTTACCAAAGCCCGCAGCACCGGGAATGAAAACCTGGTTTACGATATCGGATATAACAGCATAACTATTGGCGATACCTGCGAAGAGGGGTATCAGCTTCGGCCTCATATAGTCTGGTTTGGTGAACCTGTTCCGGCCATACAGGAAGCTGCAAATATTGCCAGCAAAGCAGATATATTTGTAGTAATCGGCACATCTTTGGTTGTTTATCCGGCAGCCGGATTGATGGATTGCATACATGATAATATACCCTTATATCTTATAGATCCGAACGAAGTAAGAGTGCCCCAGTATAGGAAAGTTGAAGTTATTAAAGAAAATGCCAGTGCCGGAGTTAAAATACTTATTGATAAATTGGTAAAGCATAAATAAGTTTTAAATGAAGCAAATTCTGATCCTGATATTAATTTTAATGCCTGTTATATCGTTTGCACAACGATTTAAGGGAGGTGCACTGGTTGGATTTAATGTCAGTCAGATTGACGGGGATTTTTGGGCGGGTTATAACAAAGCCGGTATGGTTGGAGGCGCCTATGTATATACTGAATTAAAAGATGCGTGGGGAGCACAAATGGAAATAAGGTATTCGGCAAAGGGTTCGGCGAATTCGATATATAGTGACGTTCACCGGAAAATACGTTTACAATATATTGAAATGCCATTATTGGCAACCTATAATTTTTTTAAAGATTTTCAGGCACAGGGAGGATTTTCGATCGGATATCTTTTCAACGCGGCACAGAACGATGGATATGGCTATGAGGAATTTGATCAGTTCGATCAGTATGAAGCTGCATTAAATATAGGAGTCAATTATGAAGTTCTTGAGAAAATAGGTGTTAATGTAAGATTTTCTTACTCCATCCTTCCTACTTATGCTATGTACAGCGGCGCATCATTCCCATATGCCATGTTTAATAATGTAATCACTTTTGGTATCTATTATCGTATAGGACAGTAAGGCATTATCCAAAAAATACATAGGCCCAGAAAATGGCGGCCAGTATACCTGCCAGATCGGCAATAAGGCCACATGTAATAGTATAGCGTGTTTTCCGGATATTGACAGCGCCGTAATAGACTGCAACTGTATAAAAAGTAGTTTCGGTTGATCCTTGAAAAATTGATGATAATCGACCCACAAACGAATCGGGGCCATAATGAGTCATGGCTTCTACCATCATACCTCTGGCACCGCTTCCGCTAAGTGGTTTCATAAAGGCAGTAGGAAGGGCTGGTACAAAAGAGGTATCGAATCCAAACCATCCCAGGAGAACAGCTATTCCGTTCAATATAAAATCGAATGCTCCCGAAGCCCTGAAAACGCCAATGGCAACGAGCATTGCTACCAGGTAGGGTATAATTTTTACTGCTACTTCGAAGCCTTCTCTGGCACCTTCAATAAACGATTCGTAAAGGTTGAGCTTATTGCGAATACCAACAATCATGAAGAAAATTATAATGCCATAAAGTATCATATTCCCCGAAAGGATGGAAAAAACTTCCAGGTGGCTTTCGGAAAGAGTTTTCAGAAATACGAAAAGTCCGGCAATAAACAGACTTATTCCGCCCAGGTAGGCAAGTACCACCCAATTAATAAGATTAATCCGTTGTACAATGGATACAGCAATAAGTCCGGCAAGAGTCGAAAAAAATGTGGAAAGCAATAGCGGCAAAAATACATCGGCTGGATTTTCAGCACCGGCAGCAGCTCTTAAAGCAATAATACTAACAGGGATTATAGTAAGAGCAGATGTATTAAGTACAAGAAACATAATCTGTGCATTGGACGCCGTATTTTTCTTCGGATTGATTTCCTGGAGTTCCTTCATGGCTTTTAGCCCCAGGGGTGTAGCCGCATTGTCTAGTCCCAGCATGTTAGCGCAGAAATTCATAAGAATGGATCCCATAGCAGGATGATTTTTAGGAATTTCGGGAAAAATACGTGTGAAGAATGGAGATACGCCACGTGAAAGAATATTTACAGCACCACCCTTTTCGCCAATTTTCATAATTCCCAGCCATAGTGTCATAATTCCAATGAGATAGATTGAAATCTTAACACTGATTTCGGCCATGCTAAAGGTTGACTGCACAATTTCACGGAACACATCCCGGTCAGCTTCAGTAAAAACTATCCAGAAAGTAATATCGAAACCTTGTTGTAGAAAGTAGCCCAGAGTACGAATCAAAGCCACCAGCAGGGCTGCAAGAAAAAAACCTATCCAGATGTAATTAAGAATCATAGTTCTATTCGCTAATCAGAGAAAAGTCGAGTTGTTTTCTCGATAGGTTGGCTCTGAGAACTTCCACTTTTACCGGATCGCCCAGTTGATAGACATTACCTGTACGCTTTCCGGTCAGGCAATAATTATCCTCATCGTATTCGTAGAAATCGTCAAGCATATCGCGTGTGGCTACCAAACCTTCGCATTTGTTTTCGATGATTTCTACAAAAATACCAAATTCGGTAACGCCTGAAATAATTCCATCAAACTCTTTTCCAACCTTATCCTGCATAAATTCTACCTGTTTATATTTTATAGATGCCCTCTCAGCATCAATCGCAAGCTGTTCCATCTCGGATGCATGCCGGCAGCGGGCTTCATATTTTTTATGACTTTTCGATTCGGCTCCGTTCAGATAATCGTATAACATGCGGTGAACCATCATATCCGGGTATCGCCGGATAGGGGAGGTAAAGTGGGTGTAAAATTTGAAAGACAGACCGTAATGGCCTATATTTTCTGTTGAATATACAGCTTTGGCCATTGATCGGATGGCGAGAGTTTCCACAATATTCTGTTCGGGTTTATCTTTTACTTCATCCAGAACACGGTTAAGGGTGTCCGAAATTTTATTCTGGTCGTTCAGCATTATATTATGACCGAATTTCCTTACAAAGCTGGCAAACTTTTGAAGTTTTTCCTGGTTGGGCTTATCGTGTATGCGGTAGACAAATGTTTTCCGTGCTTTTTTATCAGAGGTATTGCCAATAAATTCCGCTACTCTTTTGTTTGCCAGTAGCATAAATTCTTCGATTAGCTCATTGGCGGTTCCATGTTCACGAAAATGGATACTGAGAGGTTTGCCTATTTCATCAATATCAAATCTTACCTCTTCTCGTTCAAATGATATCGCTCCGTTCTTAAAACGATCTGAACGTAATTGCTGGGCCAGTTTATTCAGAATTTTCAATTCTTCAGCTAAATCACCCTTTCCGGAATCGATAACTTCCTGGGCTTCCTGATAGCTGAACCGGCGGTCGGAATATATAACAGTCTTTCCAAACCATTCATTGTGTAAAACTGATCGATCATCGAGTTCAAATACTGCAGAAAAACATAATTTTTCCTCGTTTGGACGAAGGGAACAGAGATTATTCGATATTTTTTCAGGAAGCATGGGAACAACACGATCTACCAGGTAAACAGAGGTTCCGCGGGAATAGGCTTCTTGATCAAGAACAGTTTTTGTTTTTATATAATGGGTAACATCGGCAATATGAACTCCTATTTCCCAGTTACCATTTTCAAGCTTCCTGATCGATAATGCATCATCGAAATCCTTGGCATCTTCCGGATCGATAGTAAAGGTGAGTATTTTTCTAAAATCTTTTCGCTCGGAAATATCTCTTTCAGTAATGGTATCGGGAATAAGTTCTGCGGCCTGCTCAGTTTCCTTATCGAATCGGAAAGGCAAACCATATTCGGCTAAAATAGCATGCATTTCAGTTTCGTGCTCACCAGGATTACCAAGCACTTCGAGTACTTCACCAAAGGGATTTTTTGCACGTTCGGGCCAGTCGACAATTTTTACAATTACTTTTTGTCCGTTTTTAGCTTTACCGAGTTTATCGAGCGGAATAAAGATATCATAGGGCATTTGCCTGCTTTCGGCAACACAAAAGGCATAACGATCAAGGATTTCGAGAGTTCCCACAAAAGTTTCGCGGGCACGTTCAATAATTTGAACTACTTCACCTTCGGGATTAAGCTTTTTTTTACGTGCAAACAGGTATACTTTAACAATATCGTCATTGAGAGCATGGTGCAGGTTCTTCTGGGAGATAAATACATCTTCCTCAAACGAATCGGTGGAAACAAAACCATATCCGGCAGTTACAATCTCTAACTTACCAATAATATAACCTCCTGCCGATTTTATTTTAAACCTGCCAGGCTGGATTTCTTCGAGGAAACCATCGTTCTTTAATGTGTTCAGAAGCTTTGATACAAGTTGTTTTTCACCGGAGGATTTGATAAATAATTGCTTAGAAAGTTGCTTGTAATTGAACGATTTTTTTGAATCGTTTGTAAAAACACTGAGTATACTGTTCGACATTGCTTTTTCGTTAAGCAAGCTTCGGTGCTTTCCTTTTTTCTGCGTCATATATCTCTACAATTTCAATGCAAAGTAGGAATATTATATTAGCTTTCCACAAGAATATTTATTTCACTCTCACTTCAAAATAAAGAAATTGTACTATTAATCTTATAGTCTTATTATCAATATGAAATATAATTTCTTTCTAAAGAGATTTAATTAATCTAATTCAGGTGACTTCAATAATCTATCTAATTGTTTATCATTCATTAAGTCTGGTTTCCGCAAAATGAATGATCTAATATTTTGATATTCTTATTCTTTTATTGTTAATTTTGCACCCGACTTGCTTGTATTCAAATTGTGGTATTAAAGAATGGACTAACTTAATATGACAGATTCCGGCGAATACAAAAACTTGAAGTGATAAGTATATATGAGGGAGGTGCGTATCGTTATTTCGGAAACGGAACAAATAGCCTTCGGTTGAATACAATTAAATTACTGAATACCACAATCGATATACTAATCCATACTATTTTTCAACGAATACAACGGAATTTCATATTACAGAAAACTAATACTCAATGGACGTAAACGGAACACAATTTAAGAAATTCCTTGAACGACGTGAAAATCTCGAAAAACATCATCGGGATTTTGCCATCTCAAAACAGTATGCAAAGGGGAAGTTATCTGCCCGGGAAAGAATTGATTTGCTATTTGATCCGGATACTTTTAATGAAATAGATGCTTATTCAAGAACTGCTTTTAGCGATTCCACCTTTGGGAAAATGGTTGATGCTTACGGCGATGGGGTTATAGTTGGACATGGGAAAATAAGTGGACGTAATGCTTTTGTATATTCACAGGATTTTACTGTGATGGGAGGTTCGCTAGGAACTGTACATGCTTCTAAAATCATGAAAATTCAGGATATGGCTCTTAAAATGGGAGCACCTATAATTGGTATTATCGATTCAGGAGGTGCCCGCATTCAGGAAGGAGTTGCCAGCCTTGCAGGATATGCCGGTATTTTCAGACGCAACGTGATGTCATCAGGCGTTATTCCTCAAATTTCAGTAATAATGGGTCCTGCAGCCGGAGGAGCTGTATATTCACCTTCTATAACCGACTATGTTTTCATGACCAATAGTACCAGTTATATGTTTGTAACCGGTCCCAACGTGGTTAAAGAAGTTTTAAATGAGGATGTAAGTTTCGATGATTTGGGTGGAGCGATGGTACATATGAAAAAAAGCGGTGTCGCGCAGTTTGTTTATGAAGATGAGGAAAACACAATTCTCGGGGTAAAAAAACTACTTTCCTATCTGCCATCTAACAATTTTGAAAACCCTCCCATAGTTGAAGCTGTAGATCATAATATAATTCCTGAGCCCCGTCTGCGTGAGATAGTCCCTGATGATACAAATAAGCCTTACGATGTAAAGGAAGTAATAAAGTTATTGCTGGATAAGGAATCATTTTTTGAAGTTGCAGAGAATTTTGCGATGAATATTGTTGTTGGCTTTGGAAGATTGACGGGTAAAGCCATTGGAATTTTGGCAAATCAGCCAAAAAATCTTGCCGGTGTGCTGGATATTAATTCCTCAATAAAGGGAGCGAGATTTATTCGGTTCTGTAATTGTTTCAATATTCCCATTCTTACCCTGGAGGATGTTCCGGGTTTTCTTCCCGGTATCGATCAGGAACATAATGGTATTATACGGCATGGGGCAAAATTATTATATGCTTATGCTGATGCTACTGTACCAAAAATTACGGTCATCTTACGTAAATCATACGGTGGGGCTTATTGTGTGATGAACAGTAAAAATCTGGGAGGCGATTTTAACTTTGCCTGGCCAACTGCTGAAATTGCCGTTATGGGACCTGAAGGTGCTGTTTCAATACTTTATCGTAAAGAACTACTAGAATCAGAAGATCCCGTAAAATTAAAGAGAGAACTAGCCATTAAATATCGCGATGAGATAGCTAATCCATATGTCGCTGATGAAAAAGGATATATTGATGAAGTTATTGATCCGGCTGATACACGACATAAACTTGTATTTGCATTTGAAGCTCTTGAAAATAAGCACGTAAACAGTCCTACCAGAAAACACGGAAATATTCCACTATAATTTGAAAGTGGTTATTATTGTGTTGGTATTTTCAGTGTTCAATAAAAAATGTCATATTTGCGAAAGTAGCTGCGACAAAATTTTAAAAAGTGCACTATGAGAATAAAAAGTCTCTTAATTGCAAACAGAGGAGAGATAGCCATTCGCATTTGCCGCACGGCAAAGATGATGGGGATAAAAACATACGGAATTAAAACTTCAAAGGAACCCAAAGCCTATTACCTGGATTTTGTTGATGAGATCATTGATTTTTGTGAGAGCATGGATGAAGTTCCGGAATTTCTGGATGTAGAACGAATAGTGACTATTGCTAAGAAATCTAATATTGAGGCTATTCATCCAGGATACGGCTTTCTGGCAGAAAGTCCATATTTTGCCCAGCGATGTGAGGAAGAGGGAGTAATCTTTATTGGGCCATCGCCTGAAGCGATATATAAGATGGGGAACAAAACCATTGCTAAAAGAATAGCCAACAGGTATCAGGTGCCTTTATTGCGGGGTAGTTATGGTAATTTGAAAAGTGCCGGTGAGGCCCGGCATATTGCCAATAAAATAGGATACCCTGTTATATTTAAGGCAGCCGCAGGTGGTGGAGGAAGAGGGATGAGGATTGTTGAGAAAGTATCGCAAATTGAAAAAATGTTCAAAGTAGCAAGTGCTGAAGCTGAAGAAGCATTTAACGATCCTTCCGTATTTCTTGAAAAATATGTTCGGAATCCAAAACATATCGAATTTCAAATACTTGGTGATAAAAATGGTAATTATGTTCATTTGGGCGAAAGGGAATGTTCCATACAGCGTAAACATCAGAAATTAATTGAAGAATCACCTTCACCTGTTCTTGATAAAAAATTACGAAAGAAAATGGGAGAAGATGCGATTAAGATAGCGGAAGCGACGAATTATTACAATGCAGGAACGGTTGAGTTCTTACTCGATGATGATAAGAAGTATTATTTCATGGAAATGAATACTCGTATACAGGTTGAGCATTCTGTTACCGAAGTTGTTACTGGTATTGATCTCATCGAAATGCAGATTCGGATAGCCCAGGGAGAAAAATTACCTTTTAAACAGGAGGATATTAAACTTACCGGCTGGGCCATTGAGTGTCGTATCAATGCCGAGGATGTTCAGGCAGGATTTAATCCCTATCTGGGGATAATTGACAAAATACAATATCCACGTAGTAAGAACATTCGTATCGACACCGGAATTACCGATTTGTCGGTAGTTACTCCTTATTTTGATTCCATGGTGTCAAAACTTATTGTCTATGGAGAAACCCGTGAAAAAGCTATAAACAATTGCCTGAATGCACTTGATAAATTTTGGATAAAAGGTATTAAAACAACTATCCCTTTTTGTAAAGCGGTTCTACATCACCGGAAATTCAGGAATGGTGATTTCAATACTTCCTTCATTGAAAAGGAGATGAAAAAATTACATTATGAAGGCGATCAGAATGAGATGCTTGCTGCTTACCTTGCGACCTTTGATTTTGCTGCAGGTTTAGAAACTGACCGAAGCACGTATATTGATTTTGAACAAGGAAAAAATATTAGTCCCTGGGTGCTGAACAAGCGATTGCGTTCGCTTTAAAATTATTAAAAAATGATCCTTTCCAGAAAAAAGTCAAAAGATCAGGATAGTGAATACATTGCAGTAACATCGCAGGATAAAAAGTATACTATTAAAAATCCGTTCAGTGAGGAATTAATGATCAATCATAAAAAGATTGACATTAAAATATTTGATGATGAGAACGGATTCACTTATATATTATTCAAGCGTAAGAAATACCTCGCCGAAATAGTAGAAAAAACACAGAATAAATATACTGTGCTGATCAATGGAGTGAGTTATACTTTTTCTATAGAATCTCCTATTTCTTATAAGCGCAAAAAATACCTTGAAAAAAATAAATCAAAAAGCCATACTGAACTGGTTGCCGCGCCTATGCCAGGGAAAATAGTAGATTTATTAATAGAAGTAGGTGATAAAGTAAAAGAAGGAGAATCGTTAGTAATTCTTGAAGCTATGAAAATGCAGAATGAAATAGGTTCGCCTGCATCCGGAACAGTAAGTAAAATTTTTATAAAAGTGGGCGATATTGTTAATAAAGAGGATGTGCTGGTTGAAATTCAACGTTAGAATTATCTAAATTTTCACCAGACTGTTTTTTATAGCAAATACAACAAGGCTTACGGAATTTTTTGATCCGGTTTTATATAAAAGACTCGATCTGTGTCTTTCAACTGTCCGCTGACTGATAAACAATTTTTCTGAGATCTGCTGATTAGAATATCCCTGACAAATAAGTTCCAATACTTCTTTCTCTCTTTTTGTTAATTCGACACCGGTATCTTCTGGTTTATGTTTGATGAGCTTTAATAATAACTCCTGCGAAAAATAATTTCCTCCCGAATGTACTTTACGGATGGCATCAGCGAGTTCATTGTTATCGATATCTTTGAGGATAAATCCTTTAACACCAAGTTCGATCATGGTGTTGTAATATTCCACATCACCATACATGGAGAGAACAAGAATACACAAGTCAGCATATTTATGTAATGCCTGTCGTGTGGTTTCTACTCCATCCATTTCGGGCATGTTAATATCCATTAATATTACATCGGGTTTTAAATTATCAAGATAAGTAAGGAATTCTTTGCCATTAGAGGCTTCAATAACTACTTCAATGTCTGGTTCGTTATCGATAATGAATTTTAAACCATTTCTGAATAATTGATGGTCATCAACTATAGCGACACCTATTTTTGATTTTTTCGACATAATAAGTTGGATGGATTTAGTGTGCAATTTATGTATAATAAACAAATTATTGAAAAGATTGATGAATGGGAATTGTAATATGAAATGAAAAGCCTGAATTAATGCTGGTATATAATTCATGAACACCGTTTAGCGATTTTGCTCTGCTAATTATGTTAGATATACCCATGCCAGTTTTCTTACCTTTCTCGTAATTTTCCAAATCAAAGCCTTTACCATTATCTGTATACGAAAGATCCAGATTTTGCCCTTTCTCTTCAAGGGTAATATCAATTCTGTTGGCTTCTGAATGCTTGACAGTATTGTTAATTAATTCTTTAATTATCCGATAAAAAGAATTTTCTATGGTGTTCGAATAGCGTTCTGAGGGCAATGAACACTGAAAATTTACTTTTATTGTCAAGGGTATTTTTTGAATAAAAGTTTCAATAGCTGATGCAAGGCCATAATTAATAAGGATATGTGGACTAAGATCATTTGATACTTCTTTTGTAGTAGTAATAGCCTCTTTAACTATTTCATTAAGTTGGGTAATTACATATTCTTGCTTTTCGGGCTGATCGGTCGTTTTCATTAAACCCAGATACATCTTTATACTGGAAAGAAGGGGCCCCAAATCGTCATGCAGGTTTTTTGCAAATCGTTCTCTTTCCTGTTCTTCTGTCTTTATTACTGCATCCAAAACCTTTTTATCCAGTAGTTTCCTTTCACTGATATCGCGCAGAGTTAGCACAATACCATTAATTGCGGTAAGATGCAGAAGGTTGATAAAGACCAATTCGGACGGAATATATTCTCCGTTTGATTTTTGCACACGGGCTTCAATAGTTATGGTACTATCCTTTTTCTTTTTAATTTGGTTAATCTTAATTAGGATGGATTTCTTATCATCGGGTAACAAAATATCAAAAATACTTTTACCAACCAGCGAACCTTCGTTATAACCCAGAATTCCTTTAATGGAAGGAGTATCATACACTATTTGGAAGTCGCCATCAAGAATAAAAACTATATCTGACAATTGCTGGACAATAGAACGGAAACGGGCTTCACTAAGACGCAAAGCTTCTTCAACATCTTTCTGATAGGTTATATCTCTGCCTATCCCTATAATTTCTATTACTTCATTTTTCTCATTAAGAATTGCTTTATCACTCCAGGCTAACCAACGTAAACCGTGTTTTGTAGAGGCTCGTTGTTCAATATAACAAGCATAAGGGGGTTTGGAAATATTTCTTATTGTTTTAAGCGTCAAATCCCGATCGTCCTTATGTACTAATGAGAAAAATGTACTCCCCAGTAACTCTTCTTCCGTTTTTCCAAATATTTCGCAGTAAGAAGGGCTTACGAATAGAAAATGCCCTTCTATATCCATTTTAACAATCAAATCAGTCTGACCTTCAATAAGCAACCTGTATTTTTCTTCGCTTTCACGCAGTATTTCAGCAGCTTTTTTGCGTTCACTAATATCACGAATGACCGAAAGCACTCTTTTTTGGCCATTAATTTCAGCAATTTTCAAAGATATTTCGATCCAGAATAGTGTGCCATCTCTTCGTTTTGCCTGCCATTCAACAACCTTAGGGCCCTTTTTTACAGTTTGGGTAATAAGCTTGATGGCTTGATCATAAGTGTATTCACCTATTCCTGAACTAAAATCTTCGAATGTAATATTTAATGCTTCTTCATATGTATACCCGAACATATTAAGCATGGCATTATTAACATCAAGAATTTTACCATTCCGGTAATTGTGAACAATAATTGCTTCGGAAGTGGCATTATATATTTCCCTGTGGGTTTGTTCGCTCTCGATTATTGCATTTTCAGTTTTTTTTCGGTCGGTAATATCCATAAAACATCCAACAACTTGTTGGGGATGTCTATCAGTTGCCTCGATTAGCACTGCCTGGTCAAGCATCCAGATTTCCTGATCTCTGGCATCTTTCCATCGATATTCACATGAAGCTCTCTGTCTATTAAAACATAGTTTATCGAAGGTACCTCCTACTAGTTCATAATCTTCGGGATTGATACGTTCAACCCAGAGATTGGGATTTTTCCTGAAATCTTCAGTGTTAAATCCGGTTAGTGATTCAATTTGATCGCTATACCAAATATTTTTTCTATTGCTCAGATCGTATGAATAATAAGCCATCGGGATCGATTGTAACAATAATTGCAAACGGGTCTCGCTTTTTTGTAATTCAAGAGTTCTTTTTTCAAAAAGATCTTCAAGATGGTCCTTGTATTCCAATAACTCGATTTCAGATGCTTTTTTTTCAGAGACATCAATATTTATCCGACCGAAAAGAAATCCTGATTCAGTTTGAATCGGGAATACCTGGTATTGAATATATTTTGCTCTGTCATGGATCTGTTGTTCAAATTCACCTTCAAAAAGGGGTTTCTTGGGTTTATTTACATAATTGATAATGAAATCTTTGATCCGCTCCTTCTCTTTGGAGGTTTTACGACGGACTGGTAAATAATCGTAATCAAATTCCCAAACAGGCTTATTAAGATATACTTCAGGGGCTACTTCATACATATCAGACATCGACTGGTTCCATTCAACTATAATACCTTTGTCATTAAACACGCAAACACCAAGAGCTGAGTGTTCAGTAAAACTGCGGAAAAGATCCAGTTGAAAATCAGAAGTCCCGATAACGGAATGTTTGTTCTTATCTTTCGAAGAATCTTCGAGATGATAAATATGATTTGCAGGAGAATATGAGAGGATATAATTAAATACCAGATTTTTATGATCCTTTATGAGGCTAAAACGTTTTTCTTTGGCTGTTATTTTTTTAAGTAATATTTCAGTCTCGGAAAATACATCTGAAAGTATAATTTCTGATATGTTTGTATCGATATTGAGTAGTTGTTTTGCACTCTCTGTTAAATTGACTATAACCTCGTTGTTTATCTCAATTAGTGCGAAAGGTATTTCCTGAAGAAGCACTTTATACTTTTCTTCCCATAAGAGTGTATCTTTTTCCGGGTGCTGATTTCTGATTGATTGCTTTTTCGATGATTTGATTTTCGCCATTGTATCCACCCTTAAGCTATTAAAATAAAGATATTTAAAATTTTATAGCTTTCAGACAATTTAACTTATGAAGTTGTTTTAAATAAACTCAGATAGGGGAGGTGTCTTTTACTATTAATCCTGAATGGGAGTATCTTTGTCTCTTTTAAAATAATAGACACATTGGCTGGTTTGTATGTACATATTCCATTTTGCCGTCAGCAGTGTAACTACTGCGATTTTCATTTCACGGTTTCATTTAAACAAAAAGAAAGAATTCTTGCGGCATTGAAGCAGGAAATAAAACAACGGGAGGAAGAGGCGGAAAATATTATTTATCAATCGGTTTATATTGGTGGAGGTACACCTTCTGTGCTTTCGGCGGATGAATTAGAAGATTTATTCTCTTTGCTGCATAAACACTATAAAATCGAGTCCCGGGCGGAAATTACCATAGAAACAAATCCGGATGATTTAAAAAAGGACTTTCTTAAATCACTGAAAAATAGTACTCCTGTGAATCGTTTAAGCATAGGTATTCAATCATTCCACGATAAAGATTTACATTTAATGAACAGGCTTCATACTTCGGCCGGGGCTTTAAAAAGTATCGAAGATTCAAAAGCAGCTGGTTTTAACAACATAAGCCTTGATCTTATTTATGGTTTTCCAAGTACTTCAGATACAGACTGGAGAAATAATCTGAGAATTTTAGAAAAACTTAAAATACCCCATTTTTCGGCCTATCATTTAACTATAGAACCAAAAACCGTATTTGCTTATTACCGGAAGAAAGGGATGATAAAGGAAATTTCGGAAGAGGAAAGCCTCAGCCAATTTGAAACATTGATGGAATTTGCCAGTCAGGCCGGATATGAGCATTATGAGATCTCCAATTTTGCTAAGCCCGGATTCTATTCTAAGCACAATTTGGGATACTGGACGCAAAAACCTTATCTGGGCTTTGGACCTTCTGCACATTCATTCAACGGTATAAAGCGGCGGTGGAATGTTGCCAATAATACACTTTATATCCAGGCAATTGAAAAAGGAATGCCTGATTATTATAGCTGGGAAGAAATAGATACTAGCAAAGCTTATAATGAATATGTACTCACTTCTTTACGAACTATATGGGGAATTGACCTGGATTACCTTGAAAAATGGTTTGGAGAGGATTTTTTAAAACTCTGTCTGCTGGAGGCAGAAAAGTTTTTGAAATCGGGGGAATTAATTTTAGAGGATAGAAAGCTTTGCTTAAGCAATGAAGGAAAATTAATTGCAGATTACGTGATTTCGGAACTGATGAAGGTTTGATTAATTAAAACAATGATTTCGTGAGATGAAGTTTTAGGTATATTACTCATTGTTCCAATTGACTTTATAAATAAAAAACTGCCGTCCAATAGAATAAACGGCAGTTTCCAGGCTATGTCTTTATAATCGATTAATTATTTTAATACAAAGGTACCAGAACCAATTTCATATCCTTCGGCATAGAGTTCAATAAAATAAGTTCCCGGAACAAGTTCTTCAGTAGCATCCCAGTAAATGCACATATCGATATCTACATTTTCATATTCGAGATCGCGCTTTGCTGAATACACTACAGATTCACCTTCATAATTAAATGTTCCGGCTTCGGGAGATGAGACAACTATATCATCCGGACGGATAATCTGGAGATAGATAGTTTTATTACCTGCTTCTGCTACGTTATTTTCCCTGACAGTGAAACATACACGAATTTTCTCAATTTTCTTAATTTTTGGAGTCTCTTTCGAATTCTTATTCAATCCTTCAATAATTATATTTTTAGCATTGAGTTTTTGAGCAATTTTTACTGTTGATGATAGTGCCTCTTTCTGTCGCGACACTTCACTATAATCGGTCGAAACCTTATCTAGTTCCTGCCGGACCATCACATTTTCTGCGGTTAATTCCTGATTGCGTGTATTGAGTGAATCAATTTGCACGATGTAGCTTCGCATAACTTTACGGAGGGTTTCAAGTTCGCGTTCGTACATTTTAATCTTGGTTGCACTTGAGGCTTGTGTTTTAAGCAGTTGCCTGATTTTGTCCTGTTCTGCAGTAAGCTGACCCGATAGTGAATCGTTGCCGGTTTTCAACGAATCATATTCCACTATCAGTTCATTTAATTCAATCTCTAACTTCTGTTTTTCCGTTTCAACAAATTGCATATTCTCATTATGTGACCGCGTATCGATAAATAACTTTATGCCAAGCAATATGGCAACAACCGATAGGGTAATAACAAGAGCGATGAGGTACATAGGAACTTTTTTCTTTGGTTCCTGATACATTGAACCTGATTTTGGGGTATTAGTTTTTTCTTCCATATTTATTAAATAGTTTAGATAACGAACTAAGATTTAGGGGTTTTATTGTATTACTGATACAGATTTTGTTTATGTAAATAGTTATATTTAAAATATTTATATTCTTAACTTGAGGACATTCCTTTGTAGACTCTCGATTGACCCAAAGGCACCAACTTTCCGGAATAGCTTACAGAACCCGAGTAATTCCCCCTCACTGAAGCATCTGCATTTCCCGATTGCGAAACCCAGATTTGTATATCATAGACTCCTAATGATGATGTTACGTACAAAGTTATTGAATAATTTGTACCTTTTTTATTTTGTTTTTCGGTTATTTCATAATTAGTTATACGCCCTTCGATGGTTATCCCTCCAACTCCGTTATAACCAATGCCGTTTGAAGATCCTAGTTGAATTACTGCATTTGTCGAATCGAGCATAATAAAATTTAATCTTGAATTAACCATGTATCGTCTTCCTGTTTTTCCGGAAATATAATCGGCTTCAAGAATAAAACGATGGCTTTGAACCATATACTGAGTGATTTTCCGACTTTTCTCTGCTTCGGCATTTTTTTCAGAAAGGCGGTATTCACGAGCCAATTTACGCTGTTCTTTTTTGCTTAACACATCAAGCTCCGGCGAGTATTGGGAGAATGATGTTGCTGATACTATTACAAATATTATTAGTATAAATCGCTTTTGCATGAAGCAATATATTTTTTTATTAGTATGTAAAATTAGGAAAAGTTTAAAAAGCTTCGTTTAATCCCAGATAGATTCCAATATTTTCTGTGCCAAATCCAATATCGATTCGTAATGTTATATTCGGTTGCATTCTGTATCGATAACCTCCTCCGGTGCTGAGGATAGCATGCTTTATTCCGGAAATTTCCCGGAAAACCGTTCCTCCTCCAAGCCAGTAAACGAAACCATAACGAGATAATAAGTCGGTACCGGGGCGAGTAAAGAAATGACGGTATTCGACAAGGATCACAAGCATATGATTGTCCCTATACTGACCCTGGTAATAACCTCTGAGATCTGTCGAACCGCCGGGTTGTGGCATATCAGTCCAGGGTACATTACCAAAGGAGAGTGAAGATTTTAACTGTAAGGCTATTATTGATCCTTTGCGAATAACCGGTAGAAAATGGCGGTAATCAAAATCAATTTTCTGATAAGAGTAATCGCTGTTCAATTGTCCAAGATAGCTTATCCCTTTTACTTTGAAATATAATCCGTAAGAAACCGGATCGAAGATATTACGCTTATCATATAAAGTTATGATTCCCAAACCGCCTGAAAAAATTTGAGTGCCATATGCAAGAACTTCAGGATCCTCGAGCATTAGATCTGCCAGATTTGAAGCCCGGAAGGAATGAATATCTGAAGCAATTCCGCCATAGAAATTATTTGCAATTCTGAATAAGATCTGGGGTTGAAATAAAAAGCTTTTTCTTTGGAATCCTGTAGTCGATTTATTTTTTTCAACGACATCACCCTTATCAAAACCGACTCCCCAATAATTATCTTCCATACTAAGGTATTCAACATTAATATCAATAAGAACCAGATCATCGAACCAGTATAATTCAGGATGAAGATTGACGTTCATGGACCCTTGCCTGTTTATTTTGATAAATGCCGGAACCACAGAATGACTGAGATAAGGATTGTTGCATTTGGTTTTTAAATTAATTACTCCGGCTACCTCTAACGAAAGTCCCATTTCAGGAGTATATACAGGTATCATCATTCCGGAAATCAAAGGCACACCGGCATCAAAACGTTCATTTTTATCGAGTGCCCTAAAAAATGTAGTAGACGATTCCTGGGCTCGCAGTAAAATGGAGGCAAAGAAAAATAACAGGATAAACCAGGTTCTGAACATAACGATATTATTATTTCAATAGTTAAAAATAGATGAAATAATATTTGAGTGGGATAATTATGAGGAAACATAAAAGTTAATGGGTTGTTGTTTTACAAAAAAGGAAATGGAATTAAAAAACAAGAAATGTATTCCATGCGAAGGGGGTATACCTCCACTTAACGAAGCTCAGATTACTGCCTTGTTATGGGAAATAGATAAACGATGGCAAGTCAAGGAAGGAAATGTGCTGTATCGTGAGTTGCATTTCGTGAACTTTAAACATACGATGAATTTCGTAAATAAAGTGGCTGAGATTGCCGAACAGGAAGGGCACCATCCTGAGATACATATATCGTATGCTAAATGTCGGCTTGAATTATGGACATATGCTATTAACGGATTATCGGAAAATGATTTTATTCTGGCAGCAAAAATTGATGAAATAGCGTGAAAATATGAAGTCGTCCTGACACTTATATGTAAAATCTAAAATGGATGTTTAATCAAAGACCTCAGCATACTTGTGGTAGCTGAAATTGATTCTGGGCAGCAATTCTTCATATATTTCGCCTGATTCCAGGATTTCATCATCCCCATCTTCATAGAACCATTTCAGGTTTATTTTCCCAAAGTTGTGGTTCGATTCTACAGCTTTCAGGAAATCATAAAGTTGTTTAGAGACTGCGGTATTAAAGTACTCCAGGTTGATCTCAATATTCAACTCTTCGATGGCAAATTCCGTCACCCAGGTAATGAGAGGATTGAAGAAATTATATGCATTTTCTGGTAACGCCCGGCCATTCAATTTGAGAAGTCCGTTTGTCTGAAACTCAACTGATGGCAAAGTCCCTGACCCTTCAATGATCAAATTCTCCATACTTATTTTAAATTATAAGTGCGTAAAAATAAGGTTTTACTTAATATATTAAACATTTCGATTGACCAATAAATTATTTTGAGTGACCAACAATTCAATACGCAATTTTTTTATATCAGGTTTCATGAATGAGCTTATTTAATGATTCCATGAATGCTTTTTTTTCAAACCGTTCCATTTTAATGAAGGGTTTTTTCGAATGCCTGCTGAACATAGTTACAGCTTCTTCAGTCGAATTTAATACAATTACCGGTTTTTCAGCCTTTAAGGCAAGTGCAATTTCAGAAATTGTTCCCGGGCCCTCGCCAATCGCAACCACAACTCTGCTTGAAAGAATATTGATAATATTTCGGGCATTACCCATTCCGGTTATTATTGGTATGTCTGTATATTCACTCA
Organism: uncultured Bacteroidales bacterium; assembly: GCA_964592225.1. Classification (GTDB taxonomy): domain Bacteria; phylum Bacteroidota; class Bacteroidia; order Bacteroidales; family UBA10428; genus UBA10428. Next base: position 7,020 of record CAZQCO010000047.1, on the reverse strand, counting down.
TTTTAGTGGTATCATCTCCGGGAAGGATACCAATTGTTTTGCCCCCGGCTGCTTTTGCTCCTTTCAGAGCAGCTTCCATAATACCACAATTTCTGCCTCCGGTAAGTACTATATAATTTGCTGAAGCGATCGTCCTTCCAACTTCATAAGCAAGATCACAATCTTCCTTTTTAGCTTGTTCTCCAGGCCCTATTACACCAATAACTATACCTTGATTCTGCATTTTTTAATTGAATATCCAAATTAGATCAACTTTCTTATCTCAGCGGCCTTCAGGATAATCTTGACAATTTCATCTATCGATAATGTCATACAGTTTATAGTAAGATCGAACCGGGTATAATCGGTATTTTTGCCTTCAAAATATTCACGGAATTGTTTTCTTTTTTTATCAATATCTTTTGTCATTTTTTCCGCTTCTTCAAGAGAAATATTATGTTTTTCACTGACTCTGATACTCCTCCATTCCAGAGGAGCATCTAGATTTACATGAAATGACAGAGGTATGTCGTGTGTAATAGCAACTCCTCCTCTTCCCACAATTACTGCGTATCCTTCGCATGCAATGTTACGAATAACCCGGCCTACTGTATTTCTTATTCTTCGGTCGCTTTTATAATATTTATTAAGATGAGCGGAGAAGATATCATCGATAAGACTTTTTTGTTCGTAGTCGAAAACGTATTTTATTTTGGCAGGATCCAACTCTAACTCCCTGGCCGATTGACTCATGATCTCCTTAGTGATCATTTTCCATTGAATATTTTTATAAGCTTTAACAATCATTTTTTGCGTTAATTCTTCGGTTAGAAGTTTAGCAATCTTTTTTGCCGGACATCCATATAATCTTGAAATTGTAATTACCGGGCCGGGTCGTCCTTTATTGCCAGATTCTTCCTGAAGGCGGTTTGACATATATTTAATCAGATCTACCTCCATAGCATGAAATGATTTTAGAGTGTCGTTTCAATAAATTTAGTAATTCTCACCCGATAATAAAAACGGTATAGACTTTTTCCGTGAAAAACGGAAAAGGATAAACTCTTGGGTAAATAATATTTTTTATAACTTAGGAGAGAGCTTGCTTGAATGGGATGATAATTTTAATAGGTTGTAAAAAATAAATTTTTCAAAATGAATACTGCCGAATATTGGATTAAGCATCTAAATCTGAAGCCTCATCCGGAAGGTGGATTTTTCAGAGAAATTTATCGTTCACATATGGAAGCGCATCATAAGAACCTTCCCTATGGATATAAGGGAACTAGGCGCTTTTCGACTAGCATTTATTACTTTTTACGATCGGGAGATATTTCCCGGTTTCATCGGTTGAGGTCCGATGAAGTTTGGTATTTTCATTATGGGAGCAGTGTCAAGATAATTTTGATCAATCAGGAAGGGAAAAGGTATTCTAAATTACTGGGTCCAAGGCCCGATAGGGCGGAAAAACCACAGGTAATAATTCCTGCAGGTACGATATTTGGAGCTGAAATTACCGAAAGCAATTCTTTTGGGCTATATGGCTGTATGGTAACGCCCGGATTTGAATTTGATGACTTTGAAATATTTAGTAAGGAAGATCTTATTCAGGCTTACCCGAAACATGCCGATATTATAGAAAAATTCGGGTGAGAACCAGATTGTTATTCTTCCTTTATTAATTCTGAAAACAGATAATAGGCACCCGATACTACAATTTCCGAATGTAGCAATTCAGGAGTAAGATTTAGAATTTCGTTTTGGTCATTATAATTTCTCCCGGTTTGAATTTCAATGGATTCAAAACGTGTTGAATCGAGTTTCCGGAATATATAGTGAATTCCTTCTGAGGTAATAATGGCTTCATTACGAAGTGAATAAACCGAGTCGGCATTAACCAGAATACTCGCATTAACATACATACCGGGCATCATATCGTTGGAAATATCTAATATTCTGGCATGTAGATTTATTGTGTTATTCTCGTCAATCGACCGGGTTGCCGCACTGATCTTTGCTTTGTAATTACGATCAGGTTGGCTAATTAAGGAAAATTCAATTAACTGTCCTTTTGATATTCGTGAAGCATCCTTTTCATATACTTTCAGGTGAAGGATCGTATTTTGTGTACCAACTACTGCGAATACATGATCCTCTTCCGTACAAAGCATCCCGATCTGGCCATTTACCTCAGTTACATAACCCTGAACCGGCGATTTAAGCTCTATTTTAGAGGTCATCGTAGTAACGGTCAGACTATCTGCTTTTATTCCGAGTAAACTAAGTTGTTGATTAAGTGCATAGAACCGGGCTTCCGTTTTGCGAAATTCATTCTGAGCTTGTTGCATTATTTTTAACGATGTTGCATTCTCCAGGGTTAATTCTCCCTGGCGCTTAAAATCTTCCTTATAATACTCATACTGACTTTTCACTTCCAGGTACTCCTGCTGTAATTTAACATAATCTCCATGTTCAAGTACGGCCAGGGTTTCACCTTTGTTTACATAATCGCCTATATGGACCAGAATTTTTTTTATATAGCCTTGCATAGGGACACTTACCATGGCCTGCTGATTTGGATCGGCCTCAATGGAACCGTTACACTCAACCTTATCAGTCACCAGTTTTTTTGTGAATTTCCCGATTTCAATTTCAGCATAATTCATTTGTTCGCTTGTGAGTTCAACAATATTAGCAGAATCTGTGCTGCTTTTCTCTTGCTCTTCATGCGGTTGTCTTGAGCATGAATGAAAGCCTATTAATGCAGAGAACAATATAAGGGAAATTTTATTTTTCATATATTTCCAATTGAATGGCTGTTTGATTATACAGGTTGACTACCGACAAATAATCATTTCTTATTTGCATGGCCAGAGAAACACTTTGCAGGAATTCGGTAAAATCAATTTCTTCAGCCTGTAACTGATATTCGGCTGTGCTGAGTAAAATGCTGGCCTGCGGAAGAGCTTCCATCTGATAATGCCTGATCTGGCGAAAATATTTATTCAGATCGTAAAGAAGGTTTTCAATTTCAAATGCGATAAGGTTTTTATTGTATTCCAACTCATTGAGTGCCGTTAAAGATTCAATTTTGGATTGCTTTATTTCTGCCTGCTGACTATTGACCCATAATGGGATCATTATACCGATCTGCCAACCGTAAAGGCCTTTGTCAGGATTAATTTCCTGAGAAAAGAATCCTGCCTTTATTTCAGGGAAATACTGCGATTTCATAATTGCTTCATTCACCCTGGCAAGTTTATAATTTGCATCGAAATAGGATACCATTAACTCACCCCGCGAAGAGAGCGTATCATTTAGTTTCGCTATTTCGTAAATCTGGATTTCATCGGGAATAGGTTGAAGTTTTGTATTTGCCGATAATAACTGTTGCAGTTTCAACTCGGCAATAGCCAGATCGTCGAGAGAATTCAGATATTTACCGTATACTTCCGATACTTTCGATGTAGCCATGGCTGTTTTCAGAAGTGAAATGTCGCCGGTTTTATAGCGCAGGTTGGCAATTTCAGCTAATTTCTCATACAATAAAGATTCTTCTTCTTTAAGTTTTGTAACTGCCAACTGGTATTGCCAGAAGAGGTAGGACGATTTTACTTCGGCGGTAAGTTGCTTCACTGAAATCTCATAGGAGGTAAGTTCACGTTCATAGTTCAGCCGGGTTTTTCGTAATGTTTGTGTATGAGTCAGTATAGAACCAAAATTCTGGTTCACTTCCAGGTAGTATTCTGACTCACTGGAATTTATCTGTCCCCACTGATAGGTGACCTCGACAGGGTCCAAATTTAAAAATCCCCTACGCCGGGCTTTGGCATATTCAATTTGCAGGTCGGCATTGCGCAGTAAGAGATTATTGGCCAGGGCAGTATCAACAGCCTGTTGCAAGGATATCTCAGTACCAGGTGCATTCTGAGAAAATAGGGTCGGGGAAACTGATAATAGTAAAGCCAACATTATGGCTGAGGTAATTCTTTTTTTCCTACGCGGGGTACGCAAATTGATACCGTCCTTGGAATTCATGAGAAGATAAAGGATGGGCAGGATAATAAGCGTGAGCATCGTCGATGTAATAATTCCACCAATTACGACGGTTGCCAACGGACGCTGTACTTCAGCACCCGCAGTGGTTGACACCGCCATAGGAAGGAATCCGAGAATATCGGTTGTCGCGGTGATCAGTACAGGACGAAGACGGGTACTCGCACCTTTTATGACAATATAATTCACATTGGTTATGCCTTCCTGAACCATTTGCTGATAGTAGGAGATAAGAACAATTCCGTTTAATACAGCTACTCCGAACAGAGCAATAAAACCTATTCCCGCAGAGATGCTAAAAGGTATACCGCGGATCCAAAGGGCTGCAATACCTCCCACTGCCGATAATGGAACAGCAGTAAATATAAGAAGGGCATATTTGAATGAATTAAAGGTGAAAAAAAGCAGGATCAGAATGAGAAGTAAAGCAATAGGTACGGCTATTGAAAGTCTTCTGCTTGCATTTTTAAGATTTTCAAACTGTCCCCCATATTCCAGATAATACCCCGGAGGAAGTATCAACTTTGAGGTTAGTTCTGTATTGATTTCGTCAACAAGGCTTTCTATATCGCGGTTCCGTACATTAATTCCAACAGTGATCCTTCTTCGTGTATTATCTCTTGAAATTTGCATAGGCGCTTCCTGGTAAATAACTTCGGCAACCTCACTGACAGGTACAACAATTCCTTGTGATGATAATACCGTAAGATCAGAAAGATTGAGATCGTTGCGGTAGCGTTCTGCTATGCGCAGGACGATATCGAATTTCCTGTCGTTCTCAAATAGAAATCCTGCGGTGGTACCGGCAAATGCTGTGCGGATAGTATTATTAAGTTGTTCGATATTCAATCCGTAGCGTGCAATTTCATCGCGTTTGTACCGGACAATTAATTGGGGCAATCCGGTAGTTTGTTCTACCTTAATATCGGCAGCTCCCTTCACATCTGAAATGATTCGGGCAACTTCCCTTGCTTGTTCGTAAAGGACATTCAGATCGTCGCCATAAATTTTGACGGCTATATCCGATTTGGTACCGGTCATTAATTCATTAAAGCGTAGCTGAATGGGCTGAGTAAATTCGAACGTAGCTGCAGTCAGTGCTGAAAGTTTGTTTTTCATTTTCTCAATTAATTCCTCTCGGGTCTTTGCCGATACCCATTCCTTTTTATCCTTCAGCACAATCATGATATCGGCATCTTCCACCGCCATGGGATCGGTAGGTACCTCGGCAGTCCCTATTTTTGATACTACCTGAAGAATTTCCGGGAAATTGCCGAGTAAAATTTTTTCTGCCCGCGTCGACATTATAATACTCTGACTAAGTGAACTTCCTGGCGGTACTGTCATTTGCATGGCCAGATCGCCTTCTTCCAGTGTAGGTACAAATTCTCCTCCCAGGAAAGGGAACGAAATAATACTGGCCATAAAAACCAGAAAAGTAATTAAGAGAATGAGAAATTTATAACGAAGCGAAAATTTCAGTACCGGATGATAGGTATATTTCAGGAAGCGGATAATGCGGTCGGAGATGGTTCGTTTATTAATGATTTTTTTGTTCAGGAATAACGCAGACATCATAGGTACATAGGTCATCGATAAAAAGAAGGCGCCCAGGATTACAAATGAAAAAGCCTGTGCCATTGGGCGGAAGTTTTTGCCCTCGATACCGGTAAGTGTCAAAATGGGAATAAAAACAACAAGGATGATGAGTACGCCGAATGAAGCTGACTGGTAGATATTCCCGGAAGCTTTGGATACTTCAGTATCCATTTTCTTCTGATCGAGGTACTTACCGGCATGGTTATGATGCAGGTGATACAGGATGCTTTCGACAATAATAACGGCTCCGTCGATTACTATACCAAAATCGATAGCTCCCAGCGACATCAGATTGGCCGATACATCAAAAAGATGCATCATGATGAAACCGAATAGCAACGATAGAGGAATAACGGATGCCACTATCAATCCCGACCGGAAATTTCCCAGCAGGAGGATAAGCATGAAAATTACAATAAGTCCTCCTTCGATAAGATTTTTAGCTACTGTCGACGATGTCCGTTTTACAAGTGCAGCCCTGTCAAGGTAAGGCCTGATGGTAATTCCTTCGGGTAGCGAGCTTTCAACTTTACTTATGCGGGCCTTGACCTCTTTGATTACTTTCGAAGAATTAGCGCCTTTTAGCATAAGTGTAATACCTCCTACGGCTTCGCCTTCACCGTTTTTGGTCATGGCTCCGAACCGGGGTGCATAACCCAGGCCAACAGTGGCCAGGTTTTTTACCAGAACAGGTGTGCCATTAATATTTTTAACCACTATATTTTCGATCTGCTCAGTGTTTGCAAGCAAACCTTCTGTTCGTATATAGTATGCGTTCTTCAATTTTTCAATATAGCTTCCTCCACTGCTCTGGTTGTTCTTGCTTACAGCTTCGAAAATATCTGCACAGGTAAGATTGTAGTTGCGCATAAGATATGGATCAACTGCTATTTCATATTGCTTCAGGTAGCCACCAAAACTGCTTATTTCAACAATACCCGGAATACCAGAGAGTTGCCGTTTTACTATCCAGTCCTGGATTTCCCGTAGCTTCATGGGAGTATAAACAGATTTATGAGCCTGATCCACTTCAAGCGTATATTGAAAAATCTCCCCAAGACCCGTTGTAATAGGCAGCATTTGTGGTGTTCCATATTCTTCAGGAATATCCGATTTTACCTGTTGCAGGATTTCACCCACATATTGGCGGGCATGTAAAATGGGGACTTTGTCTTTGAATACAACAGTGATTACCGACAAGCCATAGCGGGAAATGCTTCGTATTTCAATTACATCCGTAATGTTTGCCATGGCAGTTTCGAGAGGGAAAGTTATTAGCCGTTCAATTTCCTGAGGGGAAAGCGAAGGTGAAGAAGTCACAATTTGAACCTGGTTATTGGTTATATCGGGAACGGCATCAATCGGAATCTGTTTCATTGAATAAAT
>CAZQCO010000046.1:0-30746 GCA_964592225.1 uncultured Bacteroidales bacterium | reverse complement strand
TTATACCAGGGACTTTCTGCACTTGGTTTTCCTGTGGTTTCATTAAAATAGAGTTGAACCAGAGGAGACTGACCGTAGCTGTGATTAAGCACAATATCCATGAGTACAGCAATACCCCTTGAATGACATTCATCGACGAACTGTTTGAAATCGTTTTTAGTGCCGTAGTATTTATCCACTGCAAAGTAAAACGATGGATTATATCCCCAACTGTCGTTACCCTCAAATTCACTGACAGGCATTAATTCGATAGCATTAATACCCATAGATTCTAAATAATCCAGTGAATCCATAACAGTTTTAAAATTACGGGCCTCTACAAAATCCCGTACATGCAATTCGTATATAACCAGATCTGTTACCGATGAAGGTGTAAAATCATTTACAATCCAGTTAAATTCTTCCTGTCCTGTTTGAAAAACTGAAACAATACCTTCGGTCAGACCTGCAGGATAAGGTTTAAGATCGGGATAAGCAGTTTCCGGAATAGATACATCATTGACGGGATCGAGGATTTTATCGGTATAGGGATCGGCAATATTCAGGTTCCCGTCAACCAGGTACTGAAAAGCATATTCTTCACCTTTTGTCAGGTCGTTAACCGTAATCCAGTAACGCTCACTGTCAGGAGTGCGGTTCATCAAGTATTCATTGCTGAGATCCCAATCATTAAAATCGCCTATCACCAGGACATTATCTTTATAGGGTGCATGAAGAACCAGTGTTACGGTGGAAGTATCTATGTAGTTGATCCCATCGATTACACCAGCTGGTAAATCAGCAACAGGTACCTCATCGCGTACAAAGTAAAAAAGCGAATCCAGGGCAGTAAATTCATCATTCTTCGCTTCTACCTTTATCCAGTGTTTTTCGGTATCGGATACAATCAGTTCATAGTAAAGGGTATCTGCATACGAAATAACTTCAACCGCATCATCAATATAAAGACTTATGCTGTCAGGTGTATTTGTGTCAATAGCAACCGCCTTTGCCGATATAGTAATTATATCACCCGGTTTGACAATTACATTTCCCTCCGGTTCGGTAATCTGGACATTTAGTCCTGGTTGGTAAACCTCATAGTATATATTGGGACTAGTTTGTCTTGAACCATCGGTGCTTCGGAAAACGAAAGCCAGGTATTCCACAACCACTTCCGGGCCGATCTCATAGTAACCGGTAATAGTAGGAGTAATGTGTAAAACATAGGTAGTATCATTCATTTTTTGCAAACGCGCCTTTTCAAGATTTACATCCCAGTCTGCAATAACAGAATCCCAATCGTTCATATCGGCACTTCCACTTGTAATTAGCCCTGTATGTGCATATATGTCTCCCGTATAACCTTCGAGGGTACAATTGCAGCGATTTACATGAAGAGTAATATCCACCTGATCGGAAACTATCGGGTAAACAGGATCGGCTTCGATAATCTGAGAATATACTGAAACCGGAAAAAACAGGACGATCAGTATAGTCAATATATATTGAGGCAGTTTCTTTTTCATTGTTAGATTTATTTAAGATGAGTAATCCATCGTTTGCATCTGATTCACTTACGCAATTACGTAGATAAATTTACAGAGTATGTATTGATAATCAAAGCTTTATTTTATATAACTGAGAATAATTCGTCACAAACGTTACCGCAAACGTTTGCAATCTGACAAAGCAGTTTGGAGTGAACACTATATTAATATTATCTTAGTATGAAAATAACCTTAATACTTCTGGAAATCCAACCATGAAAAGTTCGCAGGCTACTATAAAGGATATTGCTAGGGAACTGGGTATCTCTCCTTCAACTGTTTCTCGTGCGCTGAAGGATCATCCTGATATAAGCGCTAAAACCCGAAAATCCGTAAAGGAACTTGCCAAAAAGTTAAATTATGAGCCGAATGCAATTGCACTGAGTTTACGCAATCGATCGAGCCGTACAATTGGAGTAATAATACCTGAAATAGTACATTATTTTTTCAGCTCTGTAATAAGTGGTATAGAAGAACTTGCTTACGAGTCGGGGTATACGGTTATTATTTGTCAATCGAATGAAGATTATGATAAGGAAAAGAATATTATTCATACCCTCATGTCGAAAAGAGTAGATGGAATTCTCGTTTCAGTTTCGAAAACGACTACCAATTATGATCATTTTCTCGAGTTACAGAAAAGCAATATTCCCGTAGTATTTTACGACCGCGTACTTAATATTCCACATAGCGACAGGGTTATCGTCGACGATTATACAGGTGCATATAAGGCAGTCGACCATCTTATCAAGATGGGATGCAAACGCATCGCACATTTGGCAACCAGCCAGGAATTATTGATTGGCCGTAACCGGAAAGAAGGATATATCCAGGCATTAAAAGATAATGATATTGAAGTCGATGAAGAAATTATCTTACGATGTGATACCGATAGGCATGCTCAAAAATGTATACCTTATATCTTATCCTTACAAAAAAAAGTGGATGGAATATTTGCAGTGAATGATCTTACTGCTATCACAGCCATGTCCATTATCAAACGTTCGGGATATAAAATTCCGGATGATATTGCTATTGTAGGTTTCAGCAATAGTATTTACTCTTCCATGACAGACCCGCCGCTTACAACTATAGAACAGTACGGTAATGAGGTAGGAAGGAAAGCCATTAGCCTGCTGCTTGATCGTATTCGGAACGAAGTATCTATTGAGAGCCGTGTTGAACAAATTAAAACTGAATTAATAGTCAGAGGTTCAAGTCAGCGGGAGCTATTATAAAATGTTTGATGTAGCAGCACATTTTTTTATCAACAAAAAATGCTGAAAGAGTAAAGTTCGATGCAGCGGTTTATATTTTACTGCGTCAATATACTATATAATAAACTAAAAACATGAAAAAATGAAAATCAAAAATTATGTAAACAAAAAGTTTAGTTTTTTAGCCCTGACGTTGGTCGTTGCATGTTCTATTAACCAGCTCTCCGGGCAGGAGGAAAATCGTGATGTATCGGGATTTAATTCTATTAGTTTCATATTGCCCGGAACATTAGAAATTGTACAGGGGACCAAAGAGAGTCTGGTTTTAAAGGGTAGCGTGGAGGATCTGGAAAAGATCATTACTAAAGTTGAGGGTGAAGAACTTAAAATTTATACGAAATCACACGGTGTTAATCTATCTGATGTAAGAATCTATATTACAGTTGTTAATCTCGATGAATTAAATATTGCAGGTTCTGGTGATGTCAGCATTAAAAATGCCCTTACTGGCAACGATTTTGAATTGAATTTAAGCGGAAGTGGCGATGTTTACTGTAACCGGATTGAAGTGTCGGAGTTGGAGATAAATCTGGCAGGTTCGGGCGATGTTACAATTGCCGGAAAAGTTAATGAAGTTGAAATTAGTGTTGCCGGTTCGGGCGATGTCACTGCCGATGAATTGGAATCGGAAGAGGCGGAAGTAAGCATTGCAGGATCGGGCTCCGTAAAAGTATGGGCAACAAAAAAGCTGGAATCAAGTATAGTGGGTAGCGGCGATGTATATTATAAGGGGAATCCCCTGGTCGATTCTGATACTATTGGTTCGGGGAGTATAAGGTCCCTGTAAGGGATGAATTAAATTACCAGTTCTAAAAATCCGGGCAGGGCACCATCTTTCTTGAGCGGTGCTTTTTATGGGATTGATTGAAAGTAAATGAGAAAGATAGTTCATGTGATCCACCTGAAGCTACAAAAAGCTTTGAGGTGGTAAAGTCGTAACTATACCCTATGTTATAACGGTTTGTTTTTATACCTACCAGAAGGACAACAGCATCGTTATTAGCGAGTTCATTGAAGAAAGGGATTCCACGGTACCAAATACCGAGTACAAGAGGTTCGTAATTCCAATAGAATCCTAAGTCAAGTTGGTTATAATGTGCCTGGTTTTTATACAGGAAGGCCAGTTGCAGGACCGTAGGTGTGGGACGAAGGAGTTGTTCTTTAACGACAAAACGCCATCCTCCGAATGCCTGTACTTTTGTGGATAACAAAGCCTGGTTATCATCCGAGAATTCCTGTTTATAAAGTGATTGATTAGGATGCAATAAATGATCAATACTGGTTCCGATCCAGAAATCTTCAGAATACACCAATCCGGAAACTGCAAAATCCAGGTCGTCGGCATTATCAAACGACACTACTTCACCCGATGAAGGAGCATTTCCGACAGCTGACATCTGATCACGCCAGAGGAGCCTGTTAAAATCGATACTCCGCTGTGTATAGCTGAAGGCTAAACCAGGACGTACATGAATTGAATTCTGAATTCTGAAATCGAAATTATAGAGAAGGGAAATGTTTGTAGTTGTCAGATTTCCGGATCCTGCAACATCATGCAGGAAAAGTACTCCGGCACCACTTCTGAGCTTATCAAAATAATGATCGAATGATACTGTATATGTTTGGTATCCTTTTTCTATAGATGGCCATTGATTACGGTAACTCAATGCAAATCGGTTATCTCCTGTACTTCCTGCAAAGGAAGGTGCCATATATAGGGAGTTCGAGTAGAAACGCGAAAATTGCGGATCCTGCCCCATACAAATAATAGCCAGAAAAGCTAACCAGAATATAAACGCCCATTTCTTCATTGTCTCCGGTTTTCAGCACAATTGTGCTTTTTTCTCCTTAAATAACCAGCTTCTGCCGGTTTGTGCCCTTTTTTATATCCGCTTGTAGAGCGGTAAATTATTTGTTAGTAGTTAGATAAATCAATACATGAGAGTTACATCACCTGTTTTTGTAAATCCACTTCCGTCAGAATATGTACCTGTAACTTTCCAGATATACACATCCTGCTTAGCGGTTTCCCCCTTATATCTGCCGTCCCAGCCCATTTCCTGGTCGAAACTTTCGAATACCAGTTCGCCCCACCGGTTAAAGATCATCAGATGATATTCATCAACATGGTCAATTATACCGGGCATAAATTCTCTGTTCTCTTCTAAAGGTGAATTGGGGCGGAAAGCATTCGGAAATTCAACCACTCCTGAGGGTTCTACAAATACTGCATTTTCCATGACATACAAATCGAAACACTCATAATTGGTCCAAACTTTAAGGGTTACATCAAATACGCCTTCCTCCTTATATACATGCTTAGGATTCAAATCAGTTGAGGTTTCTCCGTCTCCAAAATCCCACTCAAATACATCGCCTTGTTCCGATAGATTAAAAAAATGTACGGCTTCATCGTTTACATACACATATCTTGGAGCCATATCAAAAAATGCATTTGGCATTATATAAACTCTGGCAGTATCGCTAAATGATGATTCTCCTCCGGCTCCTTTGACCGTTAGATTAACCCTGTATATGCCAGCCTCATAATAAGTATAGGACGGATTAGGTGAAGTGGATATACTGCCATCTCCAAATTCCCACAAGTATTCATCGGCATATTCCGAAGTATTGACAAAATATATAGTGTGTGGCATGCAACCGGGGTCAGGAGGAGTAAACTTTGCCTCTGGTAATGCCGGATACAGATAGATAGTTCTATTCATGCTATCAGAACAATGTTCGGTGCTACCGACAAGACTAACTGTATAATTTCCCGGAGCTTCGTAGCTTACAATACCGGGATCAGGAACATTAACAATATTTCCATTTCCCAGATTCCATTCATATTCCCAGCGGCTGCCAGCGGTTAAATTAGTCAGTTCAAAAGCATTATTCGGGAAGGTATCACTAGGAGGCGAAACCATGAAGTTTACATCCGGCTGTGCATAGGCAGTTACTGTCAAAAATGCTGTATCGACACAATTTAATGACGACTCGGTAATAACTCTTACGTTGAATATTTTGTCACTTTCATTGGGTGTGGTAAAAACATGTGTAGTACTGAAATTCTGAGTAACTGTATTTACTCCATCACCAAAATTCCAGTAATAGCGCATATTACCCGGAGTACTAAACAGTGTAATATTGGCCGGGCTGCAGGAAGATTCCGGAATGGCATCGAGATCAGCTACCGGATTAGGCCATACCATGGCATATTGCGTGATATCGTCCTTACAACCCAGGATACTGGTTACTTCTAATGATACAGGATAGTATTTAATTTCCGGAGTCTGATTTACAAAGGTATGTGTTGGATTCTCTGCATGAGAATCGTCTCCGTCGCCAAATTCCCAGTAATAACCCACTCCTCTTTGCGAAAGGTTATTGAATTCAACAAACAACGGACTACAGCCAGGACCGGTCTGAAGTTCGAAATAAGCTATCGGAATATCAGAGTAAATATAAGTACTGTCGTTGGCTTTACAACCGTTTACATCTGTTAGTTCATAGTGATATAAAACCGTGTCGGGTTGATAAGGTGTGTAAACCGGTTCCTTAATAGTGTATGATGATAGATTATGTATAGGTCCGCTCCACAAATGGCTTACCGCATCATATCCGGTTGTTTCTACTCTTAGTTGAAGATTGTCGCCAACACATACGATTTCATCACGAGTAGTGATATATGCCGTTGGCGATGTATATACAGTTATTTCAACTGAATCATATGCATTTTTCAGATTAACATCGGTTACTTTCAGAAAGAGATGATATATGCCGGTTCCCGGAGGAGAAAAATTGGTAAACAAGGTACTTGTGCTCGATAAAAATGCAATATCACCAGTCCATACATAGGTATAGGGAGGTGTACCTCCAAACAGATATGGACGGATTTCAAAATCAATATCCGTACAAGCCGACTGATTATAAAGGCCAATATCCACAGCGATGGAATCGTTGACTACATTTATAGGATGATTCACAGGTGAACCAACACAGCCATGCTGAGTAGTTTCGTAGACCGATATGGTAAATGAACCGGTATTAGGAAAGGATAAGCGCACAAAATCATTCATATTTTCATCGAGAGTAATACCTGCAGGAATAGTCCAGGTATAAGTGGATGTGCTGTTTCCTGTTGTTGAAAAAATAACACCTGTTTGTCCTTTAAGCACTAAAGTAGGGCCAATGATAGTAATAGGAGCGGGTATCGGGAAAATAGAAATATCGACCTGTCTTCTGGGTCCTTCGCAGGATGTTTCGCTATTATATCCCGATACCCAGTATGTAATATGTGAAGAGAGTACTCCGGTATAAAGTGTGTCAGCTTCCTGAATTAGTGTTCCTCCAATGGGTTGATTATACCATCTAAAGGTAGTTGTGTTTATTTCACCAATAGGGCTGAGAGTGAATGCCTGTGGTCCGCATGCATTTATACTGTCAATATCCGGTAATCCGGGAATTGGGTGTATGATAGCTTCAACAGGAACCCTTGTGCTATAACATCCGGTTGAATCATTAACTTCCGATACCCAATAAGTATCTGAGCTGGTTACTGCTATAAGATTCAGGGTATTGGATATCAGGAGAAGCGTACCGCCTGAAGCCGCATCGTACCAGTAAATATCATGATCAGGAGATGAACTTATTGCAGATAATGTCAAATCGCTGGGTCCACAAGATGAGTCGTTTACTACAATCGGGGGTAATACTTCAGGATGGACTATTACTGTCATTGAATCGAGGGGACTCATACACCCATGGATGGTATCGCTGGCAGAAGCCCAAAAGGTTGTGGTAGCTAACACGGGTATAGTTAATGAAGTTCCTTCACCCACCTGAACTGTACCTGAACCATCGGCATACCATAATATAGTTGATGCCGGAGGTGAAATATTCCCGGTAAGGTCAGCTATTCCGGCTCCGCAAAGCGTATCTCCGGACAATACGGGAGGATCGGGTATTGTATATATATTGGCATCAATTGCAATACGCGGTCCCCGGCAACCGGTTATTGTATCATAGCATTCAACATAGTAAGTTCTTGAGCTGGTTAAATAGGGGGTGGTATAGTTTTCGCCCTGATAAAAAGGAATAATATCGCTTAGTGTATTGAACCATTCTATTATCACATCGGGTTCGGGACTTATAGCTGTCAGATTCAAAGAATCCGGGCCGCATGATTCATTGCCTGTAACATTGGGAATTCCCGGAGATCCAAGGAAGGTTATTTCAACTGTATCGCTTGAAGGAGCACAAGCTCCACTCATTAACCGCCATTCGAAATCATAAACCCCTTCTCCTCCTGCGGGAATTAAGACATGAGGATTATCATCGTAACGATCAGGTACAAATACGGCTGTTGAAGGACCGGTAAGCTGAGTCCACATGCCATAACCTATTGCAAAAGTATTGCTTTGCAGGTAGGTCGATAATCCGCAAATGACACTATCATGACCTGCAAATCCCGGGGGAGGTGGAATTCCAAAATCAATATGCATGGTATCGCGACTGATACAACTTCCGTTTTGTAATATCCACTGAAGGGTGTAATAACCTTCGTTTCCGGGAAGTACAGTAATAATCGGATCAGGTGTAAATCGATTTGGATTGAATACAGGATCGGTACCGCTGGGATTGACGATTACATCCCATTCTCCAGTGCCTCGGATAGGCGCATTACCCTCTAGTGTATCGGAATTTTCAAGGCAAAGTGAAATATCAGGACCTGCTGCGGCAATTCCGGGTGTAAGGTCGCGTGTAAGTATTACAGTATCAGTCGACGAAGGACAGAGACCGAAAGCACTTGACAGGGTCCAGGAATATTCATTATCGCCTTCGAGTAAGTTACTGACAACTGCATTCGGATCGTTTAGATCACTTATATCCGGGCTTCCTGAAATTACCGACCATAAACCAGCCCCTCCATTTATAGCAGCATTGGCTGAGAATGTATACGAACTCACCTCGCAGAAGTGTGCATCGAAGCCGGCAAAAGCTATTCCGGGTGATAAATCGACAAAATAATTTACGGTATCAATTGTAATCGGGCAGGCTCCGTATTCACTCGAAACACGCCAGATTAATCGATTAAAGCCAAGAGAAGGATTATTGTATATGGCATCAGGTGCTGCTACATCGGAAAGGGTACCGCTTCCCTGTATAATAAGCCAGTACCCCTGGCCATTTAAATTTGGAGGAGTTGCATTTAATGTAATAGCACCGGGAGAACACAAGCTATCATCAACACCGGCATAGGCAGGATCGGGCTGACGATCACTTGTTATTAATACTTCATCGGAAGTTTGACATACTCCATTAGCTACCGTCCATATAAAATAATTAAGGCCGTGTTCAAGGTTATATACCCAGGTAGTTGGATTGTTATTATTATCAATTGTTGCCGTACCGGTTGTTGTCCAAAGGCCGGTCCCTACTGAAGGTGGAGTAGCAGAAAGTAATACACTATCGGCACATATTACCATATCGTCACCAGCAAATACTGATGCAGGAGTTTCATATATATTCACGTCGACCCTGCTTGGAGCACTCTCGCATATACCGTCGTTACTGGTTACCCAGAAGGAATAGCTTCCCGGCACCGAGTTATCCAGATTAAACGGAGGTAATTGGGGATTGTAATTATTACCAATATGCAATAAGGTTGTAAGTGCTGCATCGGCATACCAGCGTATTTCAGCTCCACTTGCTGTAGCATGTAATACAATGAGATCGCCTGTACAGAATTCACGCAGGCTTGGTGTAACCACAGGAGGTGGGGCAATGATTTCAATCCTGGCTGTGGTAGTTATAGGTGGATTATCTCCGTTTATCAGATCTGACGGAGGAAATCCGTCGGTGGGCATATCATCATATGGATTGCAAACATTCCAATTACGAAGAGTGATTTCAAAAATATCACCGGCAACACCTCCGGCAGGAGCGCTAATGGCATAAGAGGTTTGATTAGGGCCATCGGCAGGTATTGGAATACGAATAATGGGACCATCAAGACTGCTTATAAAATCGCCGTTGACATCTGTCATGGTATAAACGGTGCCAGCACCGTCGTCAACTGTTACATTGGGAATACGATCACCTGCCTGGTTATAGGTATTGTAAATAAACTGAACCCAGCGAAAGTAACGGTTGGGATTATCGGGTTCAATTGCAATGTTACAATTAAAGGTAGAATTATCATCGAATGTTACATTAACGATATCGTCTCCTTCACAGAAATAGGCAACAACGGGATCAATGCTTAAAACACCGCTATTTTCTTCATCAGTTCCCCATGTACTAAAGGTTTGTTCTTGATGCCCGCTGCTTGCACATACATCACCATCATAAACCACGTAAGCATCGGCAGTACGGGAACATTCATCGGTAGGAGGATAAATGTGTGATTCCTCTGCCCATATTGAATCACCTGCCGCATTCCAGTGGCCATTTACAACGGTGACTGAACCGGCACCGTCATTCCAGACAAAGCGAATATCTACCAGTGAAGTATCCACCGGGATTAAAAATTTAAACCATACGTTCATTGTAAAATCAACGGGCGCACAAACGGTTTTCGGATCTTGTGCACTTCCATTTTTGGTGATCAGCGAGCATTGACTCTGTAGCTGCGGATGGGGTACCAAAAATGAGAATATAAAAATAGTTAGTAGTTTTGTGATTCTCATGTTAATACCTTTTAAGCGCATTCGAGCGCTTTAATTTGCCCAAGTTGGTATTCTATAAAAAGAGGTATTCACCACTCAGTGGTTACCTGCTAATATTTTTTATTCAGTTAGTTACAGAAAGTAGTATTGCCGTATACGAAAAACTAATAAGTATGGTTACGCTGTTAGCGCATCAAGTTGAATAATGTATTGTAATGAGAGTAAACGAAGTAGCGTACAAAAAATGGAATGAAAATGTTAATATATCAGAATAGATCAATTAACCCAGCAGGAGTATTAACAAATAGAATTTTATTTTTTGAATCGATAGAGGTAATAAACTCATTCTGAACCGGTAAAAGAATTTCTTTTTTCTTATTTACTATTTTAAGTAACGGATTCATTTCAATATCAAGGATGTCCTGAAGTATTCCTAATTCTCCAATTTCTATGTCGATAACAGTGTAACCTTTGAGATTAAATAATTGGTTGATCTCATTGGGAGTATTATTTAAGCGAACATCGTTTTTTTTAATGTACAATTTGCTATCTATTAGTCCAATGGCACTTTCTTCGGCAACAATATCTTCAAATGTAATGATCAGGGTATCAGCTGTTTTTTCTTCAAATTCCTGAATAAAAAATGGAACCGGTAATCCATCGATCTCGATAAATACCAATTCCATTCTCAGAATATCATCAGGACTCAAACGATCAAGTTTTAATACTACCCGACCTTTTATTCCATGAGTTTTAGTAATTGTACCCAGGCATATAGAATCTATAAGATCAATCATCACCTGAGAATTACGGAAGAAACAGAAAGACTAACTCTCCTTCTTTGTTTCTTCGTTAGAATTATCTTCTGCTGCAGGTTCAGGATTCTCTTTGGTTGTTTCAGGAATATTTTCCTCTTGAGTTTCAACAACCGGAGCTTCCTCAACTGCTTCGGCAGTAGCTTCCTGCTGATCACTATCAACCGGAGTGTCTTCAACTGTTTCTGAAACATCTTCCTGCTGATCTTCAACAGCCGGAGTTTCTTCAACTGCTTCGGCAGTATCTTCCTTCTGATCTTCAACAGCCGGAGTTTCTTCAACTGCTTTGGCAGCATCTTCCTTCTGATCTTCAGCAGCCGGAATTTCTTCAACTGCTTCAGAAGTCTCATCTTTCGATTCTTCAACAACCGTGACTTCTTCGGTTACTTCAGGAGCTGGTTCTTCTTCTTGATCTTCAGCAGCAGCAGCTTTTTTC
Organism: uncultured Bacteroidales bacterium; assembly: GCA_964592225.1. GTDB lineage: Bacteria > Bacteroidota > Bacteroidia > Bacteroidales > UBA10428 > UBA10428. The sequence goes on along the minus strand of CAZQCO010000046.1, from coordinate 19,019 downwards.
TTAGCTACTTCCTGAGCGATTGTCTCTTTGATTTTGGTTTCATTCTCCATCCGCTTTTTAGCTTCATCATCTTTTACTTTCTGCAACTTGTCAGCGGCAGCAAGAAGCAAGGCTTCTTTTTCCTTCATCCATTTATCGAAACGCTGATCAGCTTCTTCTTCAGAAAAAGCTCCTTTTTTAGCACCTTCCAATAAATGTTTTTTTATTAATACACCTTTCTGCGACAAGATAGCTCTACAGGTGTCAGTAGGTTGAGCGCCCTTTTGCAACCAATCTAATGCTTTATCAAAATTTAGATCAATTGTAGCAGGATTAGTATTAGGATTAAATAATCCTAATCGTTCAATAAATTTACCATCCCGTGGCGCCCTGCTATCAGCTACCACAATGTGGTAGATGGGTTTTTTTTTCCGCCCCTGGCGGGTTAATCTGATTTTTACGGGCATAATTAACTTTTAATATTAAACCTACTTAATTTGAGGCTGCAAATTTAGATAAATATTTAAAATAAAAGACATTCCTGTGGGTATTGTTAAAATTATTTTGTGTTGAATTAAAAGTTTTTACTTTATTTTGTATGCATATCCACTAATCCAAAATAATTATGAAAAAAACAATTAAATTTTTAAGCGTTCTTGTTGCTATTTCACTGGTTATTTTTTCCTGTAAGGACGAAATGAGCAATGAGCCATTCGAAAACGGAAGCGCAATTATCAGCGGTACTGCTTTGGTTAACACCGATTTCACAAACGATACATTACCGGGCATTGATCCTGTTACGTATGAGAATGTAAGACAAGGTGTACATATTTATGCCGAGATTAATTCTAATGATCTGGTGCAGTTTCCGGCTGGCGGAGTCGACTATGGAACAATCATCGTTGATACTACTGTTGGTGTAAATGGAGCATTCACTCTTGTAGTTCCAGCCAATATGAATAACGTTAACGTTAATTTTTATGCCGATGATTTCAGAGCCGATCAGATTCAATTTGATGAAACAGTCGAATCGAAAATTTTCTATTTGCCAGGTATCTACACAGAGGTTGTGCGGGATGGAGTTACAAGGATTACTGAAATTACATTTGTTGAAAAATAGATTATTCAATTCTAACACAACCTGAAATGAAATATAAAGTAAGTTTAATTATATTCACACTTGGTATTTCGGCAATAACTTTTGGCCAGGCCGATTCACTGGGTAGATCTAAAAAAGTAAACCTTTATTCGAAAAAAGGTGTGTACATTCTTCCGGAGAAGGGAGAGATAGCAATTGGTATCGATGCTGTACCTTTTTTCTACTATCTCGGAGGCATATTCTCACAAAACCATGCTTCAACTCCTTCATTTACATATGGTAATGACTTTGGAGGTGCCACAGGAATTTATGCAAAATATATGCTTCAGGCCGATTTAGCAATCAGAGCTAATTTCCGGGGTGATTTCGTGTCGTTTACCGATATATATGTTGTTCCTCAAAGTACGCTAACCTACGATCCTCTGGCGCCTCAGTTTGTTAATGATGAGGTGACTACAAAAACAAATTTGGTTCATTTGGGTTTCGGATTGGAAAAGTTACGGGGAAATTCTCGCGTACAGGGTAAATATGGGGCAGAAATAATTTTTGGGTATAATAAAATTGACAGGTCCTATAATTACGGGAATTCGATAACTAATGAATTTAATCGTCCTGAAACTTTTGACAATGTTTATTATAACGGAGCGGAAAGGATCATTAACGATTATATCGATAAAGGATTGTATGTGGGCTTAAGAGGACTGCTTGGAGTAGAATTCTTTATCGGTCCGAAAATTTCAATCGGAGGTGAATTCGGATATTCATTTGTGTACCAATGGTCACAGAATCGTATAACTGAATATCAGTACTGGAATGGTTCAACCCAGCAGGTTTCCACTGTAATTCGTGAAGCCGATAATTTAGGGTATGACGATTTTGGACTGAGTATCGATCAGTTGGACGGTTCAATAAATTTATTCTTGTATTTTTAAATACAGAAAAAAGAGCTTAAAGGGCTGTCAACATGACAGCCTTTTTTTATTTTCATTTGACGATTGATGGATTTATGATAGTATGGCACGATATATGTAAACATATACATAAATAAATACTAAGTAGCAATGAAGAAAATAGTGAGCCTATCATTACTAGGTATATTAATAGGTATGGGTTGTAACAGTCAGCAGGCATCACAACCTGAAAATAAGACTGAAAAAATTGTTCCGCAGGTTGTAGAAGTAAAACCTGTAAAATTAAATAAACAGATGTTTCTGGATGAAATTGTTGACTACGAACAAAATCCGGGACAATGGATTTATAAGGGTGAACTTCCCGGCCTGATAGATTTTTATGCCGATTGGTGCAGACCCTGCCGAATTACATCGCCTATTTTGGAAGAACTGGCTATAGAATATTCCGGTAAAATAAAGGTCTATAAAATCGATGTCCAGGCTGAACAGGAACTGGCAGCCATATTTGGAGTACAGAGTATTCCCTCTTTTCTCTTCATTCCCAAGGACGATACACCGGTTATGTCGGCAGGAATTGCAGCAACGCCTGAACAGACAAAAGAAATGTTCCGGCAACAAATTGACGAAATATTATTAAGCAAAACCAATTAAAGTATAAATAAGCAGAGTTATTCTTTAACTGTTAGTTTTTGATCATTTAATCCGTTTGGTTTCAATTTTATATAAAAACCTCCGAATTAATCATATACTATATAATTAATTATTTTTGAACCGGAACTATTATCCGATGAAAAAGATAATTACAATTATATGTGCTTCATTTCTTTTTCCCTTTTGTGCATTTTCCTCGGTTAAAACAGTTGGATTTGCATTTACGCAGAATTATCCGAAAGAAACGTACAAAGCAGGAACGCAGACCTGGTCAATAGCACAGGACCAGGAAGGGGTAATGTATTTTGGAAATAATGCCGGATTATTAGCCTTTGATGGCAGCAGCTGGAGGACCTATTTAATACCTAATCGTTCTATAGTCAGGTCGGTGCTAATATCTGGAGACGGACGTATTTATGTTGGGGCCTCAAATGATTTCGGGTATTTCTATGCCAACCAGCAGGGACAACTTGTGTATCATTCTTTATTATATAAAATACCAGAGGAATATCGGGATTTTGGCGAAGTATGGAAGATTGTACCTTATTTGGGAGGTTATATTTTTCACTCTTTCAATGCAGTATTCTTTTTCAAAGACGATAAGATCGATCTGATCTGCTTCAACAGGGTATTTCATTTCTCTTTTGACGTTGAAGGGAATTTCTATGTCAGGGAAATTGGTAAAGGATTACTTAAACTTACCGGGCTGAATTTTACTCTGGTAAAAAATTCAGAGCAATTCGGCAATATCACCGTAATGAGTATTCTTCAATACGATGAAAATACCCTGTTGGTTGCTACACGGGAAAAGGGAATTTTCCTGGTTAACGATTCAGGGATTTCCCGTTTTGGAAACGAATTACAATCGTATTTCGAAGAAAATCAAATATTCAGTGCTACCAAAATAGGTGAAGAATACCTGGCATTTGGAACCGTTCAGGACGGAATAATAATACTTGATCGTAAAGGTTCGTTGGTGCAAAGGATTAACCGGGAAAGGGGTTTGCAGAACAATACCGTGCTTTGTCTGTTTGCCGACAAACAAAATAATCTCTGGCTGGGTTTGGATAATGGGATTGATTATGTGCAGCTCAATTCGCCTCTTTCCTATTTTGCACATCAGAATATTGTTGGTGCTGTTTATGCGGTAGAAAAGAAAGGAGACGATCTATATATTGGAACGAATCAGGGACTATTTATGACTAAATGGCCAGTTTCGGATGGTTTAAGGGATGACAGGCAGGTTTTTCAGTTTGTCGATGGATTACAGGGACAAGTATGGATGCTCTCAAACAGGCGTAATTCTATTCTTATTGGTCACGATAAGGGGACCTACTGTATAGATGGCGACCAATTCAAACAAATCAGTAATTTTCAGGGAGGCTGGTCATTCGCTGAATTTCCCGGCAAACCCCAATATCTTATCGAAGGAACCTATGCAGGTATTTTGCTCTATGAATATGAATGGATTAATGGTAAACCAGGATGGAAATTTATCAGGAGGATTCCTGGATTTTATCAATCGTGTAAACAAATACAATTCGATGAAAAGGGATATTTATGGGTTGGACATAGTTTCAAGGGTATTTACAGGCTGAAAATAAATGCGATGCTGGATTCAATTACAGAAATCCGGAATTATTCAAAAGAATCAGGATTGCCTGATAAATTTAATCTGAATGTACTCAGGTTTTACGACAGACTTATTGTGAGTGCTGACGGAGGCATTTACATTTTTGATTATGAAAATGAGACTTTCTACCGCGATGAAGAATTATCGGTATTGTTTAACAATAGTAATGTATATAACCTTATCGAAGATTCTAGTGGTGATTGTTGGTTTTTTACTTCGGATGAAATGGGAATACTGAAACCCAATTTCGATGGCAGTTACAATAAAATTTATTTGCCTTTTCTTCCCTTACGAAATAAGCTTATCACATCCTATGAACATGTATTTCCGATAGATAAATCAAATATTCTAATTTCGACTGAAGAAGGAGTTATTCATTTTGATCCAACCTTCCGAAAAACCTATGATGAAAATTATATAGTAAAAATACGCCGGGTAGAAATATTACCTGATTCCATTCTCTTCGATGGCCATAGTTTGCCTGGAAATTCTTCTTCAATACCTGAATTTGCATACAGAGATAATGCCCTACGCTTTACTTACTCAGCCTTATTTTATGAAATGCCGGGAAATACTGAGTACAGTATAATGCTCGAGGGATACGAAAAAGTATGGTCGGAATGGAGCCAGGCACGGGAGAAAGAGTACACCAATTTAAACGAAGGTTCCTACAGGTTCAGGGTAAAAACGAGGAATATCTATGGAACAATCTGCGAAGCCCAGCCCTATGATTTTATTATACTACCTCCGTGGTATCGAAGCAAACTGGCTTATGTACTTTATACTATACTATTTATTAGTACTATCGCCCTCATTATATTATTTGTAGTTAAAAAAATAGAAAAGGAAAAACATACATTAAAAGAAAAACAAAAAGCCACGCTGAGGGAAAAGGAAAAAGCTTATGCTGAAGAAGCACTAAAGGCCGAACAGGAGATAATTCAGCTCAGGAATGAAAAACTTGAAGCCGAGAATCAGAAAAATCTTACTGAACTTGATAGTAAAACCAGGGAACTCGCATCAATCGCCATGCAGATCACCTATAAGAATGAAATGCTGAACCAGGTAAAGCAAAAACTGATACGTGTTTCAGGGAAAATGCTCCATCGTGAATCGAAACAACAAGTCAATGATCTTATCAAAACACTGGAAAAGGACTTGCTTAACCGTGAAGATTGGGAAAAATTCGAAATTCACTTCGACCAGGTGCATGAAGATTTTCTGAAAAAAATACGAAGAAAATATCCCGAACTCACTCCCAAAGACTTGCGGCTGTGTGCGTATCTGAAAATGAATCTTTCAAGTAAGGAAATTGCGCCCATTCTGAATATTTCGGTTAGGGGAGTGGAGATCAGCAGGTACCGGTTAAGAAAAAAAATGAACCTGCCTCGCGATACCAATCTGAATGATTTCATGATGAATTTGTAATGGATTCTGGTTGAAGCTCAGATCAATGGTCATAAATGGAATCCTGAAACTTATTTTTAATGTGTCAACTAGCTTCACGGATCGGGCAAAGAGAATATCATTAAAAGTAAAATTTGATGAGTTTTTGTTGAGTTTAAATTTTTCATGTTCTCCTCTTTAATTTGTTTCTTCGAAGTACGATCTGAGCTGTTATAAAATTAATTTATACCTTGAGTATTTAAGTGCCAAAAAAATAATCTATGAAACTGTTGAATTTGTTAAAGGCCGCTATCCTGATAGTAACGATGTTGTCATGCATCAGGAGTAAAAATGATAGGGAGATAGTTGATATTGTTTTAGAGCGAAAGGTAGATTCAGTGCTCTCCATGATGACACTTGAAGAAAAAATAGGACAGATGAGCCAGTTAAGTGGACTAGGAGAATTTACAGGACCATTGATCGCGGGAGACTCAGCTATCGAAGCTGTTAAACAGGGGAAACTTGGCTCTATGTTGAATATAAACGGAGTTGCCTATACAAGGCAGATACAGGAAATGGCCCTGCTGGAATCACGCCTCGGAATTCCTATGTTGTTCGGATACGATGTGATACATGGATATAAGACTATTTTTCCTGTTCCTCTGGCAGAAGCCTGTTCCTGGGATCTGGAATCTATCGAGAAATCAGCACGGGTGGCAGCAATTGAAGCTTCCGCAGCAGGCCAGCACTGGACTTTCGCGCCTATGGTAGATATTGCCCGCGATCCCCGCTGGGGACGAATAATGGAAGGGGCCGGCGAGGATACTTACCTAGGATCCCTCATTGCCAGGGCACGAATAAGGGGATTCCAGGGTGATGACCTATCGTCATCCAATACCATTGCTGCCTGTGCAAAACACTATGCCGCCTATGGGGCGGCCGAAGGAGGGCGCGACTACAATACTGTAGATATGTCGGAACGCACCCTGCGCGAAATATATTTACCTCCCTTTAAAGCCTCAGCCAATGCGGGAGTGGCCACATTCATGACAGCTTTTAATGAAATAAACGGCATACCGGCTAGCGCAAACCCGATGATGCGTTTTATTCTCAGAGATGAATGGAATTTTAAAGGCATGATCGTATCGGACTGGAATTCGATAGGGGAATTAATTCCCCATGGCTTTGCTGCCAATAAAAACGAGGCAGCTATTCTAGCCATGAGAGGAGGAGTAGACATGGATATGCAGGGAAATGTTTACTCCAAAGTATTGCTGAATCTGTTGAAGAACGGAGAAATTCCGGAATCACAAATCGATGAGGCTGTAAGGAATATCCTTCGTTTAAAATTTCAACTGGGATTGTTTGATGATCCTTATCGTTACTGCAATGAACAAAGGGAAGCAGAAATGCTACTGAATGCAATACACCGTGAAGCTGCGCGGGATATGGGGAGGAAATCTATCGTACTGCTTAAAAATGGAAACCGGCTGTTACCTTTGTCAAAATCTGTTAGGACTTTGGCAGTAATTGGGCCCCTGGCCGATGATGCCGATAATATTCTGGGAGGCTGGAGGGCACTCGGCAGTTCGGAGGATGCGGTAAACCTGCTTTCAGGAATTCGCGAAGCAGTGAGTTCACATACACGGGTGCTATATGAAAAAGGATGTGATATTGAAGGTGACGATCGGTCCGGGTTTAAAAATTCAATAGCTATAGCACGCAGGGCCGATGTTGTTGTATTAGTTGTTGGGGAATCGGCAGCGATGACGGGCGAAGCGCATAGCCGTTCCGATATTGGTTTACCCGGAGTTCAGCTGGAGTTGATAAAAGAAATATATAAAACTGGGAAACCCATCGTATTGATTCTGATGAACGGACGACCTTTAGCCATACCCTGGGAGGCTGAGCATCTGACAACCATTCTCGAAGCCTGGCAGCTGGGGACAGAAGCAGGACACGCTATTGCCGACGTTCTCTTTGGCGATTATAATCCTTCGGGAAAACTGGTAGCTACTTTTCCCCGGACTACCGGACAGGTGCCTATATATTACAACCATAAAAATACCGGCCGTCCGGCTGAAAACAGCCTTAGGTTTACTTCAAAGTATATAGATACTCCTATAGGGCCCTTATTTCCTTTTGGTTATGGATTAAGCTATACAACATATTTCTATACTGGTCTTACCCTGTCTTCCGATGTGCTTCATATGAGTGATACATTGAAGATCAGTATGCAGCTGACCAACACGGGTAAGTTCGACGGCGAAGAGGTCGTGCAACTTTACATTAAGGATCACTTCGGTTCGGTAACAAGGCCCGTGATGGAGCTAAAAGATTTTAAGAAGATTAAGCTGGCTGCCGGAGAGACTGTCACTGTTAATTTTCTTCTTACCTCCGGTCAACTGGCATTTTATAATAATCACATGCAGTACAAAGCCGAACCGGGTGATTTCAGTGTGATGGTGGGAACCAGTTCTGCAGAGTACCTGGAGGAAGATTTTAAACTGGTTTGGTAAGTAGATTGGGCAGTATACATAGTCTGAATAGTTGCTTTTATTATCTTTTCCTAAGATATCAACACTCCTTCCTTTTCCGGTTAAGGAATTGTAATTTTACTATCCTGAGCGTTGGATTGTTTATACAGTAAATTCTTCTGTTATGTTTTTGATTTTTGATACCGAGACTACCGGATTGCCAAAGAATTATAAGGCACCACTGAGCGATTCCGAAAACTGGCCCCGGATGGTGCAGATTGCCTGGCAACTGCATAATGAAACGGGCCAACTGACAGAAGCAAAATGTCATATTATCAAGCCTGAAGGGTATACCATTCCCTATGCTGCAGAAAAAGTGCATGGCATATCCACCGAAAAGGCGCTGGAAAAGGGAAAAGAGTTATCGTGGGTCTTGGAGGAATTGAATAGTACACTAAAACATACTCAATTTCTTGTAGGTCATAATATAGATTTCGATATAAGTATTGTAGGAGCTGAATTTATCCGAAAAAATATTACAACTCGTTTTCTCAAACTCGGAGCCATTGATACCATGGAAGATAGTACTGAATACTGTGCTTTGCCCGGTGGAAAGGGGGGTAAATTCAAGTGGCCCAATCTTTCCGAACTGCATCAAAAACTCTTTGGTGAGGGATTTGCTGAGGCTCATAATGCAGCAGGTGATGTAGTTGCAACAGCGCGTTGTTTCCTGGAACTGTTGCGTTTAGGAGTTATTAATACCGACAGCTATGGGATCGGATCCGGAATTATCGAAAATTTCAGGAGCCTTAATCCCGATCTTATCCAACCAGTTGATTTAAAAATTGAATCCAATTTCAATACGGATCCTGCAGAGGAAGAAATTGAAGATGAAAGAAGTAAGTCATCGGCAGAAGCGGTGAAAACCTCCATACCCTTTACACACCTGCATGTTCATACGCAGTATTCCATTCTCGATGGTGCTGCTGACATTCCCGGTTTGATTGAAAAAGCCAAGGCCGATGGAATGAATGCCCTGGCTGTTACTGATCATGGAAATATGTTTGGTATAAAGGAGTTTCACAGCACAGCCCATAAAATGGGAATTAAACCAATTCTGGGTTGCGAAGTCTATGTGGCACACCGTTCGCGCTTCGATAAATCGGATAAGATTGATGGCGGAGGGCGTCATCTGATTTTACTGGCTAAAAACAGTATCGGGTATCATAATCTGGTGAAACTGGTATCATATGGATGGACCGAAGGATTTTACTACAAGCCCCGTATCGACAGAGAATTATTGTCTAAGCACAACGAGGGCCTTATCGCCTTATCGGCTTGTCTTAACGGGGTGATTTCATCAGTACTGCGCAAAGAAGGTATTGAAGAGGCCCGGGAAACACTTACTGCTTATAAATCGATTTTTGGCGATGATTTTTACCTTGAATTGCAGCGACATCCCTCGGGCGATGAACAGATTGACCGGGAAGTTTATCAGGATCAGGTATTTGTCAACGAACAACTTATCAAACTGGGTAGGGAAACCGATACCCTGGTAGTAGCGACAAACGATGTGCATTTTATAAACGAAGAAGATGCCGAAGCACACGACAGGTTGTTATGTATCAGTACGGGAAAGGATCTTGACGATCCGAACCGTATGCGCTATACACGTCAGGAATGGCTGAAAACACAGGATGAAATGCGGCGCTTGTTTGCCGATGTTCCTGAAGCCCTGGAGAATACTCAAAAAATTGTTGCGAAAATTGAAGAATATAAGCTGGATTCACAGGCTATCATGCCTGAATTTCCGATACCGGAAGATTTTGGAACCCTCGAGGATTATCGGCAAAAATATAGCAAAGAGGCATTAATAGAAGAATTTACGGAGGATTCCTATAACCGGCTGGGGGATTTCGACAGGGTGCTTCGTGTAAAGCTTGAGGCCGATTATCTGAGGCATTTGGTATATGAAGGGGCAAAAAAACGTTGGGGGAATTCGCTAAGTGCCGATTTGCAGACACGTATCGATTTTGAACTGGACACGATTAAAACCATGGGTTTTCCCGGTTACTTCCTGATCGTATGGGATTTCATCAGGGCGGCCCGTGAGATGGATGTATCAGTGGGTCCCGGACGAGGTTCGGCTGCGGGTTCAACGGTGGCCTATTGCCTTCGTATTACTGACATAGATCCTATTAAGTACGATCTGCTGTTTGAGCGTTTTCTTAATCCCGATCGTGTTTCCATGCCTGATATCGATATTGATTTTGATGAAGACGGCCGCGATAAGGTATTGAAATGGGTGGTTAACAAATACGGAGCAAAAAGGGTGGCTCATATTATTACATTCGGAACTATGGCGCCCAAGATGGCCATTCGCGATGTGGCCCGCGTACAAAAGCTGGAACTTTCCGAAGCCGATCGTCTGGCCAAACTCATTCCTGAACGGCCGGGAACATCCTTTAAAAAAGCCTATGAGGAAGTACCGGATCTGCTAAAGGAAAGGGGAAATACAAACGAACTTATTTCACAAACCCTTAAGTATGCCGAAGTTCTCGAAGGCTCGGTGCGACAGACGGGTGTTCATGCCTGCGGCATTATCATAGGAAAGGAAAATCTGGAAGAATACATACCCATTTGTACCAATAAAGATGCAGAGCTGTTTGTTACTCAGTACGACGGGAAACATATTGAATCAGTGGGTATGCTGAAAATGGATTTTCTTGGATTAAAAACACTCTCCATAATTAAAGATGCGGTTGATAATGTGAAACAATCGAAGGGAATAGAAATTGATATTGATTCGATACCCCTTGATGATGCTAAAACTTTTGAATTGTACAGCAGGGGAGAAACCACCGCTTTATTTCAGTTCGAATCGGCCGGAATGAAAAAGCATTTACGGGCATTGAAACCTAACAGGATTGAGGATCTCATCGCAATGAATGCGCTGTATCGTCCTGGCCCCATGGAATATATCCCAAGTTTTATCAGGCGTAAACATGGAAGGGAGAATATAGAATATGATCTGCCCGAGATGGAGGAATACCTGAAAGACACCTATGGGATCACGGTCTATCAGGAACAGGTGATGTTACTTTCTCAGAAACTTGCAGGTTTTTCAAAGGGTATGGCCGATTCACTTCGGAAAGCCATGGGGAAGAAGATCAAATCGATGATGGACGAATTGAAGGAAAAATTTGTGGAAGGATGCAGGAAGAACGGATATCAGGAAAAGATCATCGATAAGATATGGACCGACTGGGAAGCCTTTGCACACTATGCATTCAATAAATCACACTCAACCTGTTATGCCTACGTCTCCTATCAGACAGCCTACTTGAAGGCCCACTACCCGGCTGAGTTTATGGCGGCTGTACTGAGCCGGAACCTGAATGATATTAAAAAGATTACATTTTTTATGGAGGAATGCCGGCGCATGGGCTTGCACGTTCTTGTCCCTGATATCAACGAAAGCCATTCACGATTTACAGTTAATAAGGACGGAAATATACGCTTTGGTCTGGCAGCCATCAAGGGCCTTGGCGAATCTGCCGTTCAGCATATCATAGAAGAACGTAACAAGGGCGGTGTATTCAAAGATAGTTATGATTTTGTTGAGAGAATAAACCTCAATACAGTTAACAAAAGAAGTGTGGAGGCGCTGGTTATGGCTGGTGGTTTTGACAGCTTTGGGAGTATCGACCGGCACCAGTTCTTTTATACCGACAAAGAGAACCTGACTTTTATCGATCAGTTGTTACGATATGGCAACCTGGTAAAAACGCAGCAGACGAACACACTATTTGATATGGATAAAAGTTATCAGAAAATGAATAAGCCGGAAATATCACAGGGAGAATCGTGGGCTCCACTCTACCGGCTGAATAAGGAAAAAGAACATATTGGTGTTTATCTTTCCTCGCACCCGCTTGATGCCTACAAGCTGGAAATTGAAAATTTCACGAACTGTACCCTGGCCGAACTTCAGCAAATTGATAAGTTACGAAACCGCGAATTGTCGGTAGCGGGACTGGTAATAAAAGTCGACCACCTTACTGCACGTAACGGCAGGCCCTATGGATCGATGGTTATTGAAGATTATACGGACACCTATAAACTGGTGATCTTCGGAAAAGAATATGAGGATTTTCGCAAGTATATGTTCGAAGGTTATTCGCTGCTTGTAAAAGGATCGGTGCAACGGAATGCCTGGCGCAAGGAAGCCGATATATGGGAATTCAGGGTAAAAGCCATGACTGTTCTGAACAATGCCCGGGATGAGATCATTAACAGTCTTTCCATTCGCATGTCGCTTAACGATATCGATGAAGAAATCATCAATGAGATCAGGGAACAGACAACTAAAAATTCAGGTAAAGCACAGGTTAAATTTTCAATTTATGATGAAGCGGAAGGAATATCAGTTGACCTTTTTTCACGCAATACTTCCGTCACCGTAACCAACGAACTGATCCGATACCTTCGGGAAAGGCCGGAGATTGAATATAGAGTGAGTTAGGTTTTAGGTTAAATAGTTGCTCCTTACGAACTTAAGATGCATCTTAATAATGATTCCTTGCCTTTGTATTAAACAGGCTTGCTAATTCATTCTGTTATTTTATTCCAAGCGCACAAGCCACCTTTTCGAACTGTGCCTTTTCAGTTCGATTTCTTTTTTTGTCACCCACACAAAAAAGTAAACAAAAAAAGTCTCCGTTCATAAAAAAATTCTTGAATTTTACGCACGACTTTCTTCCTGCGAAGTCAAACTCGGTCGTCGTTCCTCCTGCCTCAGACAAGACTTCTCCAATTGCCTTCGCTCCCGAAAGTCATACTTAAATCTACGGATTTTTTATAGACGGCCTTTGCAACTCAAATCATTTCTCGCGAACATAATCGTCAGGCGCATAGGTCCGATTAGCCTGCGGTGGCCCGGTCATTAATTAAAGCCAGCAAGAACAACAGAGGGTACGTCCAAAATCGGAGGGTACGACTGTGCGACTTAGGCTAATCAAGATTTTTTACTTACTTTTTCATCGATGGAAAAAGTAAGAGCCCGTCCGGTTCGAGGACACAAAAACATTAAATGATACTATAAATTAAAGGATTGCCTTTATCTAGGTAATTACTGAGATAAGTAGGTTTAACGCCAATTATCAATAGAAGGAAACAAAAAAACCGGCTTTTGGCCGGTTTTTAATAATAGATACAATGTTTTTATATTAAGCTCATAGTAACTGTAAGTCCGGCCATTACAACCGATACCATAGTCATAAGCTTTATCAGGATATTGAGTGAAGGACCGGAAGTGTCTTTGAAAGGATCACCAACGGTATCACCTACTACACTGGCTTTATGGGCATCGCTGCCTTTTCCGCCGTACTTTCCTTTTTCTATGTATTTTTTTGCATTATCCCAGGCGCCTCCAGAATTATTCAGCATGCTGGCAAGGGTAAACCCGGTTACCAGTCCTCCGGCAAGCAGTCCGACAACACCAGCAACACCGAGTACCAAACCAACGGTAATGGGCACTGCAATAGCCAGCAGTGAAGGTACCATCATTTCACGCTGAGCCCCTTTTGTGGAGATAGCGACACATTTGGCATATTCGGGAGTAGCGGTACCTTCCATAATTCCGGCAATATCCCTGAACTGGCGTCGTACTTCATCCACCATAGCTCCTGCTGCGCGGCCAACCGCTTTCATGGTCATGGCGCAGAAAACAAAGGCCATCATGGAACCGATAAATAAACCACCAAGGAGTATGGGATTAAAAAGCGAGAGATTGTAGTAATCGACGAAATCTTCAATAGAAGCTGAGGTCAGACTTGTTAATCCTGTAGCGGCAAGAAAATCCTGTCCGTGCTCTACCGATTTTCCGAGCCATAACCTGACTTCTTCCATATAGGCGGCAAGTAAAGCCATAGCGGTAAGAGCTGCCGATCCGATGGCAAAACCTTTACCGGTAGCGGCGGTAGTGTTACCTAGTCCATCAAGTGCATCGGTACGTTCGCGGACTTCTTTCGGGAGCTTGGCCATTTCGGCATTTCCGCCTGCATTATCAGCAATAGGTCCGAAAGCATCGGTAGCCAGCGTAATGCCTAATGTTGAGAGCATACCCACAGCAGCAAACCCGATTCCGTAAACGCCCAGGGCAAAGTCTTTGAAACCGCCGGCAAATCCGAAGGCTGCAATAATGCCTGCAACTATTGTCAGAACCGGTATCCAGGTAGAATACATTCCTACGGCAATACCGTCGATAATTGTAGTAGCTGGGCCCTGCTGTGCCTGCATGGCGATACCTTGGGTAGGTTTGTATTCATCGGAAGTATAGTATTCCGTACCCTGTCCGATAATTACTCCGGCAAGCAGTCCGGCAACCACAGATCCGAAGATACCCCAGGTGATCCATCCAATAGCTGCAAGACCTGCAACCGCAATAAGAATAAGGATTGAACTACCAAAAGTTCCAAGAAATAGGGCCCGTAACAGCGTCTTTTGCGTAGCCGATTCTTTGGTACGAACCATAAAAATTCCAATGATGGAAAGCACGATACCTATTGCAGCTACCAGTATTGGAGCGGTAATGGCCTGTATCTGGTTAACCCCGCTCGATACCAGGGCAGCGCCAAGTGCGGCGGTGGCTAAAATAGAACCTGCGTACGATTCATAAAGGTCGGCGCCCATACCGGCAACATCACCTACGTTGTCGCCAACGTTATCGGCAATAGTGGCAGGATTGCGAGGATCGTCTTCCGGAATACCGGCTTCAACTTTACCTACCAGGTCGGCTCCTACATCGGCAGCTTTTGTATAAATACCGCCACCCACACGGGCGAACAGTGCCTGGGTCGAAGCACCCATGCCAAAGGTAAGCATGGTGGCTGTTATTTCGATATATTTTTCATGAAGTGAAGTGTCGGGATGAACGAACCACAAGCCCAGAAATTTAGCCCCCGATTCCAGATGTTCCGGTGTGAATATTACCCGGTCGAGTAATAAATACCAGGCAGAAATATCGAGCACGGCGAAGCCTACCACTACCAAACCCATAACCGCGCCACTACGGAAGGCAATCTGCAACCCTTTATTAAGCGATTGCGATGCACCGTGAGCCGTACGGGCCGAAGCAAAGGTTGCAGTTTTCATACCTAGGAATCCGCAAAGACCTGAGAAAAAACCTCCGGTAAGGAAAGCAACAGGTACAAAAGGATTCTGAACGCCTAAATAAGCCAGGAAGGCCAGCAGTACTACAAGAATAATAAAAACCATTCCAACTACTTTGTACTGACGTTTAATGTAAGCCATAGCTCCTTCACGCACATATTGTGCAATTTCTTTCATCCGGTCAGTTCCTTCCGAATTTTTCATCATACTTTTAAAGAAGATAAAGGCAAATACCAGCGCCAACAACGATCCGGCGAGTGCCATAAAAG
The DNA here is from genome assembly GCA_964592225.1 of uncultured Bacteroidales bacterium. GTDB lineage: Bacteria > Bacteroidota > Bacteroidia > Bacteroidales > UBA10428 > UBA10428. The sequence continues at coordinate 3,441 of CAZQCO010000046.1, read as the reverse complement.
GCACCATTTCGTAAATTTTCTCCATAATTTATAGTGTATTAATGTTGAATAATTTTGTTACCAGTGAATACTTTTCCGAAACGGAGGCAAATATAGTTAAAATGCATTTTTTCATATTATGCAAGTATTAACTCTTCCATATAAATTACCAAAATTTTCTGACTAATTTTCCTACTTCTTCATTAAAAATCTAATTACCTGTTATTTAAACTATTTTCTTCTGTTATTTGGGATGAGTCTAAATAGAAGAGAAAAAGTTCGGAGTTTTGAGTTTAGAGTTTGTAAGTTTTGCTAATAGGTTAGACTGGTTGCGCACTATATATACAATGCTTTCCAATTCGTGTTTGTAGTTAGTGCGCTGCTCTTCTTCATGCTATATCATTTAATGTAATGGAAGCAGCAGATTATTATTTTTTTTCTCCAACGACAATACTTCTGTTCCCGGTTGTTTTTATTTCTTTTATATGCACAAATCCAGCAGATCTCATAATTTCAGTCAATTCAGTTATTGAATAGCATTTACCGGAAGTTGAGAACATTAATAATACCGAATATTCAGCCGCTGACAAAGGTCCTGATTTATCGGGATTAATATGAACATCATGGATCATGATAATGCCACCCTGATTCAGTGAATCAAACGAATTTTGTATTAATATTGAGTTTTGCTCATCGTTCCAGTCGTGCAATACATGTGAAAACAGATGAATATCGAATCCATCTGGTATAGAGGTAAACATATCACCTTCATAAATTTTGATTGAATTTTGCCTGCCTTTTTGAGAAATCGAAAGCTCCGCAATTTTATCAACCGGCGATTTTTCAAGAACTCCACCTGTTAAGTTGGGATAATGCTCAATAATAGAAGCTACATATATTCCCGAAGCTCCACCAATATCCAGTATTGACGAATACTTACCGAAATCGAAATTTCTGGCAATACCCGGGGCAAAATAAGACCCCCTGCTATCCATGCCAGCGGTAAACATTGTTGCGAAATCTGGTTTCTCCATAGCCTTTGCCCAGTCCTTTTCATCTTTTTTAGCTCCCCAACTTTGAGGCTCGCCGGTTTTTAAGGCATTAAGCATCTTTTCAATAATCGGACGTTCCAATTGAGTGGAGAAATAGGGTACCAAACTCCAGTTTGAAGATGCCAAAAGAAACTCAGAAGCTTTTTTAGTTACAGAATAACATCCATTCTTAACCGAAATAAGTCCCAGAGAAATAAAATAGGTTAACATTACGTCCGTGCATCTTCTGTCTGTTTTGAAATGCCTGCATATTCCATCAAAGTCAAGATTTGATTTTTCAATGACGGTAAAGAAATCCAGATGGCCAATGGCCGTTACCAATAAGTCTGTTGCATATATACCATCTCTTAACCGTATTAAATCGGAAGGATCAGTTTCAGGCAGGAGTTGTAGCTTATTTCGAAGCATGTAGGTTTTGTGTTTTTCTATTGTCTCCAACTACAAATATACAAGTTCCTGCTTTAAGCGGGATTCAGTTTGACCTACAGTTCGAATCTCTATCTGCGGCAGGCATACTTCTTAACTTAGGCACAAGCGAGACGCTTGCGTCATGTTGGGGGATTTAAAAGCTCATCATCGTTCCGGAGATTATTCTTACTCTGAAAAACTTATATATATTTTACTATCACCATTACAATCCCAGCTTAGAAGCGATCTATTGACACCGTCATCAGAATTTAATTCAGAAGTTAGTGATTCTATATGATCGCACACATCCTCTCCTTGTATCTGAAAGACTTCAGACCATGCTTCAGGTATGTTTTCCACAGTAAATGATTCTGTGACGGTAGATCCGGATCCTTGTGATGATATACGTTCTTCTGTCCACGTTAATGTTTCAATGATACTATTATCAAAACTCAGTACAGCTGAAATATTTCCTGAAACTACATAGGTAGTTCCGTAGGATCTGCTATAAGTTCCTGTAAATGTATTTGCTGAAAAACTACCTGTATATGCTTCCCAACTGTAGAAAGATGATTCGGAATCATATTCATCTGTTGATCCCTCACTCGATTCGGAATAATGTCCAAGGACATCAACCTGAACACCACATTTTGTCCATGGTGGAGATTCAATATCTTCCGGATCGAAAAGAGCAAGGTCACTTAATCCAAGGTAGGTAATGCTAACATATCTACCAATATTATCATCCCAGTAATATTTAGCTACAGTATTATTCATCCAGTCAAGGGTTGAGTTTGCAATGGTTACATCCGTGTTGGTTAGATATCTCATTAACAGAATATTCCATAAGGCACTATATCTGGAGGAAACAGACCAATCAAATCCAAAATAACCACTAACACCTGCATCGTTCAGCATTTCCGGCCAGTTTCCTAACCCACTATAACAAAATTCTCCGAAAATAAGCTGATCCGTATTTTTGAAGTCATTTCTATTTATAATAAAATCAACGTTGATAAACACTTCATTAACATCATCAGAATAAATGATGCCAATGACTCCTCCATTTGCAATTTCTCCCGCATATTCATTATGAAAAGCTTGTGAATATTTTTGTCCTGTTAAGAGAAAAACTTCTTCTATATTGTTTTCATCAGGCCAGGCCACTCCATGTGATGAGAAATGGATAACACCATATTCATTTAGATTGGTGAATTTATCAAATGTTGCAAAAGTATCCTTAATGACTTCAATTGGCTCATATCCGATTTTTGGAAGGTAATCATCATAATTTTCAACTAAGATTTCAGAAGCTATTTCAAATTCGGTATATGTAGGAGCAATAAATATTGCTTTCTTTGATTCGGGAACAGTTTTTTTAAAATTCGAATAATTTTCAGCACTTTTAAGTTCAGCAGCTAATTTCAATGTTTCTGTACCTGTATATTCCGGGGAATTCAGTGGATTAACTAATAATCCTCCGCGAATTCCATTTTTATACTGTACAGCAATTCCTTGCCGGCCAGCTTTGGCCCAGTCAACGTTTGGATCTTCAATAAACTCGTTTAAAACTTCATTTAATGCCGAAGTAGTATCCATGCTTGAGAGCAAGGTGGTAAATAATTCGTATCGTTCTTTCTGGGGATTTAAAACAACTTCACTAACCTCGTTATAGGATAGAAAAGGTTTATCATCATCCTTTTTACAGGAAAACAATGTAAATAGAACAAGGGCTAATAAAGAAAAGTATTTTATTTTTTTCATAGTAACAGGTTTTAATTGGCGGGTAAACGAAAATACAATTTTTAATCCATAATGACAATAAATTATACAAAGCTACATCCTTAGTGCCAGTGAATAAATCAGTAATGTTACGCAAAATCTATAGCTCGAATTTTTGCAATCTGAAAATTTCATAAACCAATAACCTTATAACCTACACCTAACCCGCTTACGGCTAAGCTTAGTTTATAACTACGCTTTCATTTTTAATAAAAGACTC
>CAZQCO010000045.1:0-31409 GCA_964592225.1 uncultured Bacteroidales bacterium | reverse complement strand
CGGAAATCATGATCAAGGGCATACTGATACACTTTTTCCCAGTCCTTACCAATAAAGGCTGCTATTAACAACAGGAGGGTACTTTGTGGCTGATGAAAATTGGTAATAAGTATATCAACAGTCTGAAATTTATAGCCGGGAACTATCATAATTCCCGTATCGGCTGAAAAAGTTTTCAATTTCTGTTTTTCCAAAAGAAATACCAATTCACTTACAGCTTTTTGAAAGGGGGTAACCGGTTGGAAAGTTTGATGTTCCCATTGGTTCAGTTGATTACAAATCCTATTTTCTTCAATCGATTTAAGTGCGAGCCAATAGATACTTTCCAGGGTCCTGAGGGTAGTGGTCCCCGTGGCAATTACAGGATTTTCGGTGTTTGCTAGTTCTCTGAGAGTATCTGTTTCAATCGTAAAATATTCGTGGTGCATTTTATGTTCCAGTGCATTATCCGATTTTACCGGCTGAAAAGTACCTGCTCCTACATGCAATGTGATTTCATTGAAATGGATATCCTTTTTCATCAGATCGGCAATAACTTCAGGCGTATAATGAAAACCTGCAGTGGGAGCGGCAACTGAACCCTCATGTCTTGAATATACCGTCTGGTAGCGCGCGTTATCAATAGCTTCTGAATCGCGGTTCAGATAGGGAGGAATAGGTACCTTGCCTGCAATTTCCAGTACCTCTCCAAAACTTATGGCTTCGTTCCATCTAAAACGTACGAGAACCTTCCCGTCTTCAACTCCAATTTTTTCTGCCCCGATAGTAAAGGTTTTACGGTTATGCTCAATTTTTAGTTCAAGAGTATCATCTTTCCATTTCTTTAAGTTGCCTGCCAAACATTTCCATGAGCAGGTACCCACTGAAGAAAAGGCTGATTGATAATCGGACGGCTCATAGGGTGAGAGACAGAAGATTTCAATGGAGGCGCCTGTTGCACGTCTGAATGGCAGCCGGGCGTGGATAACTTTTGTGTTGTTAACAAATAGTAAGCTTCCGGCAGGAAGCAGATCGGGAATTTTATAGAAGGGACTTTCTGTTATCAGACCCTTATTGTAGATAAGTAATTTTGAACTGTCTCTCTGTTTCAAAGGATATTTTGCAATCCGGCTATCGGGCAGGTTGTAAGAGTAATTGTTTATGGAGATAAAGTTCTTCTCGAACACAACTTCAATTTTGCGGCAAAAATAGCTAATTTTGCTCCGAAATTGCTAAAGAATATGAGAATAGAGGTTGGAACAAAAGTCAAGTTCCTTAACGATACCGGAGGCGGTGTGGTAAAAGGTTTCAGTCAGGATGAAAAAGTGCTTGTTGAAACAGATGATGGATTTGAAATGCCTATGAGGATTAGTGATCTGATTATCGCCGAATCCACTGTTTATGGTTTCGATGGAGAAGAAAAACAATCCACGCCTTCGGTTCAGAGTAACGAAGTAACGAAAAAGCAAGTTCAGGTTTCCTTTGAAGAAAAGAAGTATATCCCACACAAAGGAGAAGTACTGATGGCATTAGTCCCGGAAAATGAGAAACTGCTGCATGTAAGTAAATTCAACCTATACCTGATCAATGACAGCAATTACTATTTTAACTATATCTTAAGCTATAAGGATACAGGAGTATCCACTCTGGTTAACTCAGGCAGTATTGAGCCTGATACCAAACTTGAAATTCAGGAATTTAGTCAGAGCGCTATCGCTAAAGTAAAGGAAATTCGACTACAGGGTATCTTTTATAAACAGGGTCTGTTGGATCCGGTGAAGCCGGTCGATATGCTATTTACGATTGAAGACATCAGCTTTTATAAAATCGGTTTTTTCAGCGATAATGAATATTTTCACCAGAAAGCCTTAATTTTTACAAAAGAAGAAGAGTTTGATATGAAGAAGGCTGTGGACAATCTGGAAGATGCTGCCATAAGCAGGATAGCGGCACAGAAGGAAGCAAAGGATCCGGTGAAAAATACAAAATCGCCTAAGAATACAGGTATTGAAGAAGTTGACCTGCACATAGAGGAGATTGTAGAGAGCCATGCAGAGCTCTCAAACGGAGAGATTATAAACCTTCAGCTGGCACGATTTGAAACGGCACTTGAAACAGCCATGCGATCCAAAACACAACGGATTGTCTTTATTCATGGTTTAGGTAATGGGCGTTTGAAGCATGAACTGTTAAAAAAGCTCGATCGCAGTTACCCCGACCTGAAGTATCAGGATGCTTCTTTTAAAGAGTATGGTTATGGAGCTACGATGGTATATCTTAAATAATTAATAATGATTAATGAATAATTAAGAATTTTAATGAAGAATTGAGAATAAGAGCCTGTTGAAATGTTGGGAATATATTTTTTATAAAATTTATAAACTTTAAACTCTAAACTTCATACTTTAAACAGTAAACCGTTCTGTCGCTCCGGCATGGCTTGCCATCGCCGGGGAGGAAAGTCCGGACAACATAGGGCGCCGTACTTCTGAAAAGGAGGTATCTGTGAAGGTACAGATGCAGAGAAGAAAATAACCGCCCGCCAGTTTTGGTAAAGGCTCGCCTTCGCCAAGGCTTTGGTGAGCAAGGGTGAGAAGGTGGGGTAAGAGCCCACCAGTCGTGACGGTGACATTACGAGCTGTCTGCCTTACGGGTTGCAAAATCATGTATATCAGCGTTTGAGGGTAGCCCGCCCGATGCTGAGGGGTCGATCGCATCAGATAAATGACAGAAATCCTGACACTTGTGTCAGAACACAGAATCCGGCTTACAGGTTTACTGCTTTTTTTATTTAATCCTCCTTCGCGTTCCGCTACGGCAGACGAGAAGGAATGGTTTAATTCCTCGTAGCTTGCTGCGGAAGATAGAGTCCAGAGCTTGCTGTGGGATTTAATAATATTTATTCGAAAAATTAAAAAAATGATCTCTCGATTTAACCTGGTTTTTCTGAGCCTGCTGATGAGCGTATCCTGCTCGTCGAAAAGAAGCCAGAATGTTTTTTCTGTTGAGAAAATAGTTCCAAACAGCAAGTATTTTTCTTCGGATAATGGTAAGATTCAATACAGCGGGAGGATCGATTTTTCCTCGCAGGGGAAAGCGGTATTTTCATTACCAGCAGTAAAAATTCAATTTCGTTTTTCGGGTTCGGAGATTTCGGTTCATATGAAAGATCTTACTACGGGAGGTATTCAGGCTGATGGTAATCCGGCCCGGAATTATTTCAATGTTTATATCGATGAGCAGAAGCCTTTCGTACTGGGATTGGTTCCCAATGATACTATTTATTTATTGGCTTCAGAATTACGCGGCGATGAGCATACAGTAGTTCTGGTAAAGCGTACAGAGGCTTTGGCAGGAAAAGTCGAATTTCGTGGCATATGGCTGGAGGAAGGTAAAGTACTTTTACCCTTACCGGAAAGATCAGGAAGAAAAATTGAATTTATTGGTAACTCAATTACATGCGGCTATGGTGTGGAAGCTTCTTCGGAAAATGAACATTTCGGTTGTGCAACGGAAAATGTTTGTTTGTCCTATGCCTCGCTGACAGCCGAAGCTTTATATGCCGAGTATAACATTGTCGCATACTCAGGGAGAGGAGTGGCACAGAATTACAGTTGTTCCCGTGAAAATACCATGCCTGTTATCTGGAATGAAGTATTTCCTGATGAATCCAAACCGGTTTGGAACCATCAGCTATTTATCCCAAATGTTACGGTAATCAACCTGGGGACCAACGATTTCAGTTGTAGTGAAACGGATACATCCCTATTTCGCAAGAAGTATAAAAAATTTCTGAAAGCTATTAGGACAATTCACCCCGAGACCAAAATTGTCTGTGTGGCAGGACCTATGCTGAACGATAACTATCCGGCAAATTCCCTGAGTACGATCAGGTATTTGATTCAAACAATCATGGAACAGGAGTCAGAAGAAGGAGATAACCAGATTTACTATTATGAATTATCACCTCAAACCGGTAACCTGGGATACGGAGCCGATTGGCATCCATCTGTCGCACAACAGAAAAAGAATGCTCTTGAGCTAACAACCTATCTGTCTTCCATTATGGGCTGGACTCTTTAGCAGGTTTATATTGAGAAATATCATAATTTCAGAGAATGAATTATTATAAAATTAATTGTATATTTTACGCTGCAAACTCATGAACGATAAAACAATTTTTTCCAACATCAAAATCCTCTTACTATGAAAATCAGATCTGTATTATTTTTTCTGATTTGGACTATTATCTGCCTACCTTTTATTTCGTGCAATAAAGTACCTGAAGGATCTACCCGGAGGGTTGAAAAAATAATTGACAATATGTCCTTGCGTGAAAAGGTAGAATTCATAGGAGGTTATAAAAGTTTTAATATTCGCAGTTATGATTCCCTGGGTATTCCTGAAATACATATGAGTGACGGACCGGTAGGTGTGCGAAATTATGGGGCATCCACCGCCTATCCGGCATCGATAGCTCTTGCAGCATCGTGGGATAAAGACCTGGCAGCCAGGGTAGGTGTTGCTATTGGCATGGAAGCACGGAATAAAAATGTGCATATTGTATTAGGACCGGCCATGAACATTCACCGGGCTCCTTACTGCGGGAGGAATTTTGAGTACCTGGGGGAAGATCCGTATCTGGCAGGAGAAATTGCTTCTTCCTATATTATCGGTATGCAGCAGCAAGGTGTAATAGCTACTGCGAAACACTATGCTGCCAACTACCAGGATTTCGACCGGCACAATGTCTCTTCCGATATGGACGAACGTACCCTTCAGGAGATATATCTTCCGGCTTTCAAAGCCTGTGTCGTAAAAGGTGGTGTAGGGGCTGTTATGACTTCCTATAACCTTATAAACGGAGTGCATGCTTCCCAACATGATTTTCTGATTAACGGTGTACTGAAAAATGACTGGGGTTTTAAGGGTATTGTTATGTCCGACTGGACCTCTACCTACGATGGACTTGCCTGTGCAAAGGGAGGTCTCGATCTGGAAATGCCTGCCGGTGAATATATGCATCCCGATACGCTTATTCCAGCCATTGAGGCGGGTGAACTTGACGAAGGCATAATTGACGATAAAGTTCGCAGGATATTGAATCTGTATGAACGTTTCGGTTATTTCGATAATCCTGATATCAGTGAGAATTTCACTCTCGATTCGAATTATGTGCGTTCCGTAGCTCTTGAGGCTGCCCGTGGAGGCATAACCCTTTTAAAGAATGATAACAACATATTGCCTCTCGATACGAATCGGGCTATAAAAATTGCAGTTATTGGAATTAATGCACATCCTGCAGTGACAGGCGGAGGAGGAAGTTCCTATACTCAACCGCTGTATCCTGTATCACTTCTCCAAGCCATCACAAAAATAGCTGGAACTCATATCGAGGTGATTCATGCACAGACCTTATCGGCTGAAAATGAACTACCATCCGATTTTTTTGCCAACAGCCAATTTTATACCTATGTAGGGGGAGAAAAGAAAGCTGGTCTGTCGGCCAATTTCTTTGATAATATAAATCTTGAAGGAGATCCTGTTTATTCTTCTGTCTTTAAAACCTTAAACCACACACTTCATGATTCTGTTTATCCGAACTTACCGGAAATTAATTACTCAGCCCGTTTCGAAGGTTATTTTAATGTTCCTGTTTCAGGTAATTATCTACTGGCTGTTGCCGGTGATGATGGATACCGTGTATACCTGAATAACAAACTGGTGATTGAACACTGGCATAACCAGCCCGAAACCGTTCGGAGTTTTGAAATCAGTCTTACTGCCGGTAAAGAGAATAAAGTGGTGGTGGAATACTACCAGGAGGGTGGAAATGCTTCTATTCGGTTAGGCTATCAGCCTGAACCGGAAAGGGAAAAACGTGCAGAAAAACTCTGGCAGGAAGCTGTTGCAGCGGTTCAGACGAGCGATTATGTTATTTTTTCAGTAGGATTCAATAAAAACAACGAGACCGAAGGAATGGACCGTACCTGGGAACTGCCTGAAGGCCAGGACGAGATGGTGAATAAGCTGGCTGCAATGAATCCGAACTGTATTGTGGTGCTAAATGCCGGAGGCAATGTTGCCATGCCCTGGTTGAATGATGTAAAGGGGCTGATACATGCCTGGTATCCCGGGCAGGAGGGAAATATTGCTGTTGCCGAGATTTTGTTTGGAATCACCAATCCTTCGGGTAAACTGCCGGTTTCGTTTGAACAAAAACCGGAAGATAATGCCACATATACCAGCTATTTCGATCCTGACGGCGATAAGCATGTTTTTTTCTCTGAAGGAGTATTTATAGGTTACCGCCACTTTGACAAGACCGGAATTAAAACCCGCTTTCCTTTTGGCTACGGACTTTCATATACAACATTTGAATATAAAAACATTAAGGTAAATAAAGCGAAATTCAGAGCGGGTGAGAATATTGAAGTAACTTTCACCATTAAAAATTCAGGCAATTACGATGGAGCAGAAATTGCCCAGTTGTACGTCGCTGATCCGGAATCAGAGCTTCCCAGGCCTGTAAAGGAACTCAAAGGATTTAAAAAAGTATTTCTTAAAAAAAATGAAGAAAAAACGCTTACTATTACTCTCGATTCTGAGGCTTTCTCGTATTTTAACCATATTAAAGGTGGTTGGGTGATAGAACCGGGTAAATTTGAAATTCTTATCGGAGCCTCGGCAGAGGATATCCGGTTAAGAACTGAAATCGAATGTATTGATTGTGGATATCACAATAAATAGTACTTTTATATAAACAGCAAGATATATCATGAAAAAATTAATCGGACTCTTTTTATTATTCTCCTTACTAAGTTGTAATCAACAGCCAGCAGTAAAATTTGAGTTGCCCTCTGTTATCAGCTCCGGCATGGTGTTACAGCGAAATACCAATATAAATTTATGGGGGAAAGCTGCCCCGGGCAAAAAAGTGGATGTCATTACATCATGGGGAGTTAAAAAATCAGCTAAAGCCGATAAAACCGGTAAATGGATGGTTAGTATTCCTGCTGGTGATGCCGGCGGTCCTTTCGAAGTAGCTTTCCGGACGAAGGATACCAGTATGGTTATCGATGATGTTCTTATTGGCGAAGTATGGATCTGCTCCGGACAATCGAATATGGAGATGCCTGTTTCCGGATGGCCTCCGAAGGATACCATCAATAATTCAGCCCGGGAAATTGCCAAAGCCGATTATCCGATGATCAGGTTATTTACAGTACCAAAGAACACAGCAACTCAACCACTGGATAGTTGTGGAGGAACATGGAAGGCATGTTCGCCTGAAACAGTCGCAGATTTTAGTGCAACAGCCTATTTTTTTGGCAGGGAAATTTATCAGAAGTTGGGCGTACCAATCGGACTTATTCATACCAGTTGGGGAGGAACACCGGCAGAGGCATGGACATCTGAAAAATATCTTACAGAATTCCCTTCCTATAAGGGTATTGTAGATTCATTCGTCTATGTCCAGACTGAAATGGATTCCCTGATGGTTTGGATGAGCCGGCTTAAAAAAACAGTCATTGACTACGCAGACAAAACATTTTTCGGATCACTGAGTTTTTCCGATAAATCTTTACTGGCAGCAGATTACGACGATTCAAAATGGCCGTTGATGCCTGTGCCGTCATTATGGGAGAGCAACGAATTACCTGACTTTGACGGAATTGTTGTATTTCGTACTACTTTTGAGGTTCCGCCTTCTTTTATCGGTAAAGAAGCTACACTGCATTTGGGGCCCATTGACGATATGGATGCTTCCTATATTAATGGAGTTGAAGTTGGTAAAATACTGGAATTGGGACAATGGACAACAGAGCGGAATTATTCCGTGCCTGCCGGGATCCTTCGGGAGGGAGAAAATGTTTTGGCAGTAAGGGTTATTGATAACACAGGTGGTGGAGGATTATACAGTTCAGAGGATATTACGCTTACTATTAAGGCAGGTAAACCAGTAATTTTAAATGGTGAGTGGCAGTACATGCCTGTTGCAGAAATCATAGGAAATACGATCTATTTTTATGATAAGGTGAACAGTTTTAACTCAAGACCTGCCATAACCATTACTATAGGGCAAAACACTCCAACAACACTTTACAATGCTATGATCAATCCGTTGGTACCATACACCCTAAGGGGAGCTATTTGGTACCAGGGTGAAACCAATGTGGGACGCGGATTCGAATACCGCAGCCTTTTTCCGGCTATGATTGCAAACTGGCGCGAAGCCTGGGGACAGGGTGATTTTCCTTTCTACTATGTGCAGATTGCTCCCTGGGAATTTGATGATGACATTCCCAGTTCTGCCGCTGAATTGCGTGAAGCACAGTTAATGACATTGAGCGTGCCTAATACAGGAATGGTGGTGACCACCGATATTGGCAATCCGGTCAATATTCATCCTTCGAATAAACAGGAAGTGGGAAGAAGGCTTTCACTATGGGCACTTTCAAAGGATTATGGATTTGATTCGATTGTATATAGCGGACCCTTATACGATACACTGTCTATTGAACAGGGAAAGATCATTGTTCATTTCACCCATACCGACGGAGGTTTGGTATCGGACGGTAAACCGCTGACATACTTTGAAATTGCCGGTGAGGATCAGCAATACTATCCGGCCCTTGCAGCAATTGCCGGTAATACGGTTGTGGTAAGTTCAGATCAGGTGACCGATCCGGTTGCGGTACGCTTTGGATGGAGGGCCACTGCCGAACCCAACCTGTTTAATGGGGCCGGACTGCCGGCATCGCCTTTCCGCAGCGATAATTGGAAAAGGTTATCAGAGTAAACTGTAACGGATAGGTGTTTCTTTTATCTATCCTTCAGGGAGTATTATATACTTTTTGTTGTAAATCAATCCGCATAACATTTTGGAGCTGGACTATGATATCATTATATGCCTTCACAAGCATAATTTGACTCTACCGTCATTTTTTTGTAATTTGCTGCTTGTTAAAAAATTACCAATAATATTATCCTGATGAAAGCTTCTATTGTTAAAACCGCCATCTTTTTGATAGTTTTTAGTATCGGTTCTCCTTCATACAGCCAGTCTCCTGAAATAATATGGGAAAGATCTTATGGTGGTACAGCTAATGACCATTCTTATGATATTGTACCTACTATTTTAGGAGGATATATTGTTTTGGGCAGAACTGAATCGAACGATGGTTATGTGCATGGAAATAAGGGCAATGGCGATATATGGGTATTAAGCTTGAATGCAGAGGGAGATACCAATTGGACTCAATGTTACGGAGGGAGTGAAAATGATGGGGCAGGAACATTGAACAGAGCTACGGATAACGGTTATATAATCGATGGGAATACTTTTTCTTTCGATGGTGATGTGCACGGAAATCATGGAGAATCTGATATCTGGATTCTTAAAATTGATGACAGTGGTGATACATTGTGGACAAAATGCCTGGGAGGCAGCGGAAATGAATTCGGTTTTTTACGGCGAACTTTAGATAATGGATATATAATTGCAGGAAGGTCCAATTCATTAGACGGCGATGTTCATGGAAATCATGGCGATTACGATTGCTGGGTTGTAAAATTAAATGCCGATGGCGATACCTTATGGACAAAAAGCCTGGGTGGAAGTGAATTTGATGTCGCTTATGCTGTTAATCAGACAAATGACAATGGCTGCATTATAGCCGGATATTCATATTCGGATGACGGCGATGTACATGGGATTCATGGATTGGAGGCAGATTGCTGGATCATACGTCTTGATGCCTCAGGCGATACACTCTGGACAAAATGTTATGGTGGAAGCGAAAGAGACGCACCGTATTCCATAATACAAACCTACGATAGTGGATTTATTTTTGCCGGATATACGGAATCAGATGATGGCGATGTACATGGACATAAGGCCTCACGGGATTTTTGGATAGTAAAGCTAAATAGTACCGGCGACACTCTTTGGACAAAATGCCTGGGGAGTAGCGATTGGGATGAAGCATGGTCAGTAATACAAACTACCGATAGTTGTTATATTGTGGCAGGAGAAGTTAGTGCAAACGATGGCGATGTGCAGGGATTTCATGGACAAAGAGATGCCTGGTTTGTTAAATTAAATCCTTCCGGCGATACCTTATGGACAAAGTGCTTTGGGGGATCAGCACTTGATTGGCCCTACGCTATTTACGAAACTGCCATTGACGAATATATTGTAGCCGGATACTCATCTTCATCTGACGGGGATGTTGAAGAAAACAACGGAGTTTCAGATTTTTGGGTCGTTAAACTGGCGCCATGCCCTAAGCTAGTTACTATTGATACTACAATTTGTGAGGGTGATTCCTATTTTGCAGGAGGTTCGGAACAAACACTTCCCGGTACTTATTATGATACCCTGCAAACTTATTATGCCTGCGATAGTATTGTAATCACCAATTTATCAGTAGAAGTATGTGAAAGTGCAGTTGCGAAAAGAGATTTTGAATCAATCAGTATCTATCCAGTTCCTGTAAATTCTTTTCTCACTATACAGACAGCTAATTTTCATTATGCCGATTTATTCGATATCACAGGTCATCTCATTCTGTCGACTAAAGAAAAAACTTTAGATCTTTCAGAATTAAGTGAAGGAATTTATTTCGTGGTTATTTCAGATTATCAAGGGAATATAGAAACGCACAAACTCATTCTTAATAAATAACTTTTTTTATTATTAATATTCTACTGCAAAGCTTTTAATAATTTCTCTTCCAGCGTTATTTCGCCCGAAGAGATATTTATGGCAGTTTCAATAAGCGAAAGGTGCGAATAGGCCTGGGGGAAATTTCCTAATAATCTTTTACTTTCGAAATCGAGACCTTCGCTGAACAATCCCAGATGATTGCTGTAACCCAGCAACTGTTCGAACAGGTACACTGCTACTTCTTTTTCACCGATCTTATACAGAGCATCAATAAGCCAGAAAGTACAGATGGTAAATGAGGATTTGGGCTGCCCGAAATCATCTTCGTTGCGGTAGCGGTACATCAGTCCGTTATGACTTAGCATGGCTTGTGTGGCTTTCACAGTGCTTACGTATTTTGGGTCGCCGGCCTCGATAAAACCATAGGGTTCGAGCAGCAGGTTGGAGGCATCGAGATTATGATTATTGTATGCCTGGGTGAAAGAACCGATAGTATCATTCCAGGCGTTATTCATAATATCAGTTTTTATTTTATCCCGGATTTTCATCCATGGAGCAAAATATCTTTTCATTTTTAATAACCTGGCAACCTTTAAAGCTCTGTCGATAGCCACCCAACAGAGTACTTTTGAAAAGGTGAAATGTTTGGGTTCGCTCCTGAGTTCCCAAATTCCCCTGTCGGGTTTTTGCCAGTTTTTTTCTACTACCTTCACAATACTCCGGGTAACGGTCCAGAGCGCTTCACTGTTTTCCAGAGTGGTTGTGAAAATATTGAATTGCTGATAGATAACATCCATCAGCACCCCGTAAATATCGTTCTGCTTTTGTTTATAGGCTGCATTTCCAATGCGTACCGGCCTTGAATTCAGGTACCCCGATAAATGATCTAATTCTTTCTCCTGGAGCTCACGTTCACCATGAATACCATACATGATCTGAATTTTCTCATCTTTATCAGGTATAATATTCAAAATGAATTTCAGGTATTGTCCGGCTACCCGCATGTGACCCAGGTTGGTCATTAACTTGATTACCATTGAAGCATCGCGAAGCCAGCAGTAACGGTAATCCCAGTTGCGGATCTCGCCGATGGATTCAGGAAGCGAAGTGGTAAGAGCAGCCACTATTGCTCCTGTTTTATCATAGCTCAGAAGTTTTAATGCCAGGGCACTGCGTAATATCTCGTCGTTATATTTTTTGTATTTTCTTGTTTTTTCTGACCAGTTGAGCCAATAAACTTTTGTACGTTCCATTTTCAGGTACGCACGCTCAACACTTTGTTCCAGCAGTTTCTGGTTATAGCTGATCAGAAAGAAAGCATCCGAAGTAAGCTTTAGCGTATGCCCTCCGATAACCCAACGCCTATCGAAATTTGTATACAGGTACAGTGAATCATAGGAACCACGAGAGGTAACACACTTAATATATTCATCTGCAATAACAGTTTTAGTTTTAAAACGGGCATATTCAAGTTGCGGATTAAATACTACACTGAATTCGGGATTTCCGGATATGTATTTTATATACCGGATAAGGTCGGGAGGGGAATAATATTCATTCTCTTTGGTATGATAGCGTGGCATAAAATCGATAAGCCTGAATTCATCCATTCCCGATTTAAAGGTAGTCTCAAGCAAATTAGTTCGGGGAATATAACGCTGAGTAACGGAATAACTTTTGCCAACAATTATTTCGAAACTACCTCCTTTTTCAACATCCAGAATTTTAGCAAATACCGAAGAGGAATTAAACTCCGGTAAGCAACACCAGTCGATAGAACCGGTTTCTGAGATCAATGCTCCGCTTCTGCAATTTCCTACTATTCCGTAATTAAAATTATCCATAGACATTACTGCAATTCTTTTTTTAATAGTACACACATTCTTTAAACCTGCCAAATTATTCCAGGCAAAGTTACTATTCTTGAATATTATCAGATGTGAAAATAGGATGTTATTAAGAATTTTATAAAAACTATCGGACGTTGAAGCGATAAAATTTTTCATTTTTCATTATTTTAAAGAAATAATAACTGGATTTTCAGTATCTTCTTTTAGGCAATTTAAGTTATCAATAACTTGGTTTTCTCAGTAAATAATTGTATAGTGTAAGTAAATCAACCTAAGATGAACAAAACTCTTATTATATCGAACCGCTTACCCTTTAATATTACGATTAATAAGGATAAAGTTAATGTCAAAGTAAGTGTTGGAGGATTGGCTACCGGAATGAAATCGGTTCACAATCAATCTGATTCTATCTGGTTCGGTTGGAACGGATTGATAGAAGAAGAAATTGAACCCGGACACAGGAAGGAGATTGATAAAGCTCTGAAGGATGCGAGATGTGTCGCAGTACCCTTATCATCGCTAGATATTGATGCTTTTTACTATGGTTTTAGCAATAAAACTATCTGGCCCTTGTTCCATTATTTTACCGAGTATGCTGAATTTGAAAAACATAACTGGCAGGCTTATGATGTGGTAAACCGAAAATTTGCCGATGTGATATCGGACTATATTACACCAGGTGATACGATCTGGATCCAAGACTATCAGCTTATGATGCTACCGAAATATGTTCGCGAGCAACACGAGGATATTTCCATTGGTTTTTTCCTACATATTCCTTTCCCGTCTTTTGAGGTATTTCGGACTCTACCCTGGAGGAATGAAATACTGGAAGGTTTGCTTGGAGCCAATCTCGTAGGTTTTCATACGTACAATTACCAACGCCATTTTCTGAGTTCAGTGCGCCGGCTGCTGGGTTATGATATTCATTTTAATGACATTAATTTGGGGAACAGGATTGTAAAGGTTGATTCGTTTCCTATGGGAATCGATTATGACAAATTCAATCAGGCGGCTATAGCACATAAAAAACGATCAGAAAAGCAAAAATCAACTATACAGAAGGAAATAGATCGAAACCTTTCCATGTCACCCGGATTGAAACTGGTATTATCAATTGACAGACTCGATTATACAAAGGGAATAGCTAACAGATTAAATGCTTTTGAATATTTTCTGGATCAATTTCCTGAATTCCGGGGAAAAGTTACACTGGTTATGTTAACAGTGCCTTCAAGGTCGAATGTGGAGCAATACCAGCTTATGAAAAGTGAGGTCGATGAGCAGGTAGGAAGGATCAATGGGCAATATTCGACCGTCAACTGGACTCCGGTTTGGTACTTTTATCGCTCACTGCCTTTCGAGAACTTAATCGACTTATACATATCCTCAGAAATTGCACTTATATTACCCATTCGCGATGGGATGAACCTTGTGGCAAAAGAGTATATTGCTTCCCAGGTCGATGGGAGGGGGGTATTGATCCTAAGCGAGATGGCGGGTGCTGCACAAGAGATGAGCGAAGCATTAATAGTAAATCCCAATAACTTTGAGGAAATTGCTCATGCACTCAGGGATGCAATCCTTATGAGTGAGGAAGAGCAGAAGGATCGGAATACGGTATTACAGCTGCGTCTTAAGCGATACAATATTGAGAAATGGGCCAATGATTTTATGCAGGCATTACAAAAGTCGCAGGAACTTCAGGTCCGTTATAATTCGAAGAAATTAACTGTAGCAATGCAGGATAAATTATGGGCTCAATACAGAAAAGCAAAAAAAAGGGTATTGTTTCTTGATTATGATGGCACCCTCGTAGGTTTCCAGAAAAAGCCCGAACTGGCCCGGCCCGACCCCGAGTTGATAGAATTGCTTGATTGTCTGGCAAAGGATAAACGTAATGAAGTAGTATTGATCAGTGGCCGTGACAGGACGACATTCGACGACTGGTTTAATAAACATCATTATACACTTATTGTTGAGCATGGAGTATGGCACCGCAAATATAACACGGAATGGCTGCTTACGGAACCCATGAATAACGATTGGAAAGAAGTTATCCGATCGGTTATTGAGGTTTTTATTGATCGTACACCGGGCTCATTTCTTGAGGAAAAGAATTATTCTTTGGCATGGCATTACAGGAAGAGTGACCCTGAGTTGGGAACACTTCAGGCAAATGAATTAAAAGATGAACTTACCAGTATGGTAGCTAATCGTAATCTTGAAATTATGGAGGGCAAGAAAGTGTTGGAAGTAAAAAATGCAGGCATAAATAAGGGTCGGGCAGCTTCTAAACTGTTACTGACAGGTTCTTACGATTTTATCATGGGTATTGGCGATGACTGGACCGACGAATACCTTTTTGAGGAATTACCCGAAAATGCTATAACAATTAAAGTGGGAATGCGAAATACGCTGGCTAATTATAATCTGAGTGACTACATAGAAGTCAGAGGTTTATTGGAAAAGCTTTCAGGCTTCTTGGCCGTGAGGGCGAAGAAGTGAAGTTCAGAGTCTGCCTGACGATAGGCAGGTTAAGAGTTTACCTGTCGGGATAAAATTTCAAGATTATATTTCGAGTCATTTGTGATTTTAGGACCGCTGCATACATAGAAAGGTGCGTCATGTATGCAATTTGATAATCCTGTCTCTGATGACTGAGTTATTTCCTTTTTTAAATTTATAGTAATAAGCCCCGCGTTTAGAGTCAGTGGTGTTCTTTATATTGAGTCGTTCCAGTACTTTAAGTGAAAGTATTTTTTTACGAAAATTACCTGGATCGAAATTACGCTGAAAAATGGCTTCATATAATTTTCTGAGTTGCTGTAAAGTAAACATTGAAGGCAACAGTTGTTCTCCTATCAATTTGTAGCTAGCTTTAAGCTTTAGTTTTTCATGTGCGCATTCCACCATATGGTCGTGATCGAATATAAGAGCTGGTTTTTTACCTAGCGACCACCACCTGGAACCATGTTTATTTACTTGTTGTTTATCGTGTTTATCGATGTGAATTAAGGCATAAAATGCAATGCTGATAACCCTTCCTCCGGAGTCCCTTGTCGGATCGGAAAAGACATGTACTTGTTCGAGATAGATATCTTTTAAACCGGTAAAATTCAAAAGTATTCTTTCTGCTGCCTGCTCGACGGTTTCACGAGGTTCTACCCAACCTCCCTGTAAAGACCATCTGTTCTTTTCAGGTTCAATGTATCTATGCGAAAGAAGCAATTTTAACTTCTCGTTTTCGTATCCGAAAATAATACAATCAACAGCAAGATGGTGGGTGGGAAATATGTCATATTGCGGTATGGTCATTAATGCTTGAATACTTGTAGTTATGAGACCAAAAATTCAATTTGATTGAAAATTCAGGCCTATTCGTCCACTCCAAATTCGTAGATACTTACTTGTGTATATTTTTCACCGGGACGCAACACCGTCGATGGAAAATTTTCGTGGTTGGGTGAATCAGGGTAATGCTGGGTTTCGAATATGCATGCAGAGCGATGCAAATAGTGTCTCCCTGATTTTCCAACAATCGTACCATCCATAAAATTTCCGCTATAAAATTGCAAACCCGGTTCGGTGGTTGATACTTTAACGTAACGTCCCGTCGTTTCTTCCCACAATTTAGCGGCAAAACCAAATGCTTTGGCGGAATCTTTTTTCAGTACCCAGTTATGATCGTAACCCAGGCCGTTGGCCAGTTGTTCGTCTTTCTGGTCAATATCGCTTCCGATCGGTTTTCCGGTGGTAAAATCGAAAGGTGTTCCGGTAACAGGAGCAATTTCCCCTGTAGGTATCCATTCTTTATCAATAGGAGTGAATGAATCGGCATTAATTTGGCAGTAATGATCGAGAATGGTCGAATCTCCCTCACCTTTCAGATTAAAGTAAGTGTGGTTCGTAAGGTTAACAACTGTAGGCTGATCGGTTTCCGCTTCATATTCTATTTTCAGCGAATTATCAGGATTCAATGTATAAGTTACACTCATACTCAGGTTTCCGGGATAGCCTTCTTCACTATCGGGAGAAAGATAGGTCATGGTAATACTATTACCACTCTGTGTAGCATTCCATACACATTTATCTATACCCTTTTTACCCCCATGAAGGGTGTTGTTGCCTTCGTTCCTGAAAAGATTGTATTCCTGGTTATCGAGCGTAAATTGTGCGTTTCCGATACGATTGGCAAATCTTCCGACAACAGGTCCGGAATACATCTTGTCTTTCAGATAGCCGTAAATGTCAGGATAACCAAGAGCTATATCGGCAAGATTTCCGTCCTTATCAGGCGTGATAATTCCTACAACACGGGCCCCGTAATTGGTTAAATACACGGTGATACCGCTGTCGTTTTTCAGCGTATAAAGTTTTATTTCTTTACCATCGAGCAGGGTATCGAAATTTTGAGGATTAAGAGCAATTGAAGATGTTCCGGTTTTTTTCTGCGATGTGCAGGCAATCATCGCAAATACAGCTAGAATAGTTATAAAATTTCTCATAGTAAAATAGTTCATTTGGTTAATTCTTTTTCGACGAATATTCCAAGTTTTATATAGTTATTATAAATAGTCTGGTATTTTTTGACATTTGCGGGTATCGGCTTATATTCGGTTTCAAAGCCGCTTCCCATATTTTCTTTGGCCAGTTCAAAGTTAGCATAAACACCTCCGGCAACTGAAGCAGCCATGGCTGAACCCAGGGCGCATGCCTGTTCTGAGCGGGCTACAAGTATGGGTTTATTCAAGACATCTGCCATGACCTGCATGATGTAATCCGATTTTTTAGCTACACCACCCAGCGCAATAATGCCATCGATCCTGATTCCTTCGTTGATAAATCGTTGCACAATAGCTTTTGCTCCAAATGCAGTGGCTTCAACCAATGCCTTGAAGATTCGTGGAGCATCGGAACCCAACGATAAACCTGCAAGGGCTCCTTTCAGATTCTGGTTGGCATCGGGAGTGCGTCGGCCGTTCAGCCAGTCTAGCGCCAGTTCCGTAGTCTCTTCTACCAATAATTTTTGAGCCTCTTTGCTAAGACGGGGAATGAGCTTGTCAGAAATTTCTAACAAGAGTTTGCTCTTATCCTCATCAGATAAAATGGTTGTTTCAGTAAGCAGGGTTTCAAAAGGCCATAACAATAGTGTTTTAAACCATGCATACACATCGCCAAATGCCGATTGGCCGGCTTCAAGTCCTATATAACCGGGAAGTACTGATCCGTTGACCTGACCACAGATACCCCGGACCAGATTATTTCCTACATCGGTGATCGGGGCCGTAAGAATATCGCAGGTCGATGTGCCCATAACCTTCGTCAGATAATAGGGTTTTATTTCAGCGCCAACTGCTCCCAGATGTGCATCGAAAGCACCTGTGCCAATAATTACATCATTAGGTAATCCGAGTTTTGCCGCCCATTCTTTTGTAATAACTCCAGCTGAATGGTCGACGGTGTAAGTATCGCTATATAACTTTTCCCGTAAACCCGAAAGCAGGGGATCGAGTGTTAGAAGGAATTCTTCGGATGGTAACCCATTCCAGCTTTCATGCCACATTGCTTTGTGACCCGCAGCACAACGGCTTCTTTTTATTGCTTTATCTGATGTAACCCCCGTTAGCAGGGCTGGGATCCAGTCGCAATGCTCTACCCATGAGTGTGCAGCCTTGCGGACTGATTCATCTACACGTAAAATATGCATTATTTTTGCCCAAAACCATTCGGATGAATAAACTCCTCCCTCGAACATGGTATAATCGGTACCTCCCCAGTTTTTAGCTTTCTCATTAATTTTAGCAGCTTCTTCCACCGCTGTGTGGTCTTTCCACAATATAAACATGGCATTTGGATTTTCTTCGAAGCCAGGAGTTAGCGATAGTGGAATTCCTTGTTCATTTACTGCAACAGGCGTTGAGCCTGTTGTATCTACCGAAATGGCAACAACGGATTTTGCTGCTTCAGTTCCGGCTTTATCAAGGATGCTTTTAATCGTTTGTTCAATCCCTTCAAGGTAATCGAGCGGATGCTGACGGAACTGATTTTTGCTTGGATTACAATATTTCCCTTCCTTCCATCGCGGATAATAAAAGACTGAATTGCCTACTTCCTTACCATTAGAACTATCGACGAGAATAGATCGCACTGAATCGGTTCCATAATCTATTCCAATTACATATTTTGCAGTACTCATAAAAAAGGGCTATTTGGTTTCAAGCGTCAGGAGAACGATCGATTTTGAAGGCATTGTAACCGCAATGTTCTCTTTTTTTATGTTGTAATTCTCAAAGGCCTGAATATTCACCATTTCTTCCTGATCGAAGTCGTTGTATGCATTCATTGTATCTGCGGTAATAATTTCGGAAGAAACTACTCGGTAATTTTCACTTCCATCCAGTGTGATATTGATTTTGGCTTCATCGTTAGGGTTTACATTTGTAATGGTAATATGAACCTTTCTTTCGTTTTTTGAGGCAGTTGCTGATATTTGGGGAATTTTCTGGTCGTTGAAAGTATAGTTTATGCAATCAATTTCTGTAGGCAGTAATAAAGCATCGTGATGTACTTTGTACATTTTAAAAACATAAAAAGTAGGTGTTTTTACCAATTTGTCATCCTGGGTCAAAACTACCGACTGCAGCACATTTACAGCCTGGGCAATATTTGCCATACTTACCCGGGAACAATGTTTGTTGAAAATATCCAGGTTCAGAGATGCTACAATAGCATCTCTTAAGGTATTTTGCTGATACAGAAAAGCAGGATTTGTTCCCGGTTCGGGATCAAACCAGTTTCCCCATTCATCGACCACCAATCCAATCTTATTTTCAGGATCGTATTTGTCGATTATGTCAATATGGCCGGAAATATATTCTTCGATTATCAGTGTTTTAGACATTGAGGAAAACCATTCCTCTTCATTGAAATCACGGGCCGAACCCTTATTTGTCCAGTCGTGACAAATGGTGTAGTAGTGCAGTGAAATGCCATCCATATAACCTTTCAGCCAGTCGTCAGTTGTACTCCATTCTTTTAAAAGATATTCTGTCCAGGCATAATCGTTTTGAGTTGGTCCGCAGGCTACTCTATGCAATGTATTATTGCCGAAATTGTTAAGAAAGCGGGAATACCTGCGAAGTTCCTGAGAATAAGTTTCAGGAGTCATCATACCACCACAGCCCCACATTTCATTACCAATACCCCAAAATTTTACCTTCCAGGGTTCTTCTCTTCCGTTTTTCTTCCTCATATCTGTTATAGGAGTTTCTAAATCTGATGTCAGGTACTCGACCCATTCAGCCATTTCCTGAACCGTACCGCTTCCCATATTTCCACAAATCACGGGTTCGCAATTTAGTTGCTCGCATAAATCCATAAATTCATGAGTGCCGAAACTGTTATCCTCAATCACACCTCCCCAACTCATATTAACTGAATTACCTCTTTCCGACGGATATCCAATGCCGTTGCGCCAGTGATAGGTATCGGCAAAGCAACCCCCGGGCCAACGGAGATTTGGAATATCGATTTCTTTGAATGCCTGTACAACATCATTTCGTATACCCCTGGTATTAGGGATGCTTGATTCGGGGCCAACCCAAAAGCCATCGTAAATACATCTTCCCAGGTGTTCGGCAAAATGTCCGTAAATGTGTCTGCTTATAGTGTCTTTTCCCTCATCTAACCTGACAGTGATTTTGTTTTCCTGGGTAAAAGAGAAAGAAGATAGGAAAAGAAAAGTGATAATAGTGATGGTAATTTTATTTGTTTTCATCAAAATGTTTTTTATGGTTTTTGTTTTTTTGTCCGTAATAAGCATTTTTTCCGTGTTTTCGCAGGTAGTGTTTATCGAGCAGGTATTTGTCGACCGGATTTGTATTTCCAAGCGCTTGTGTTCGAAATGCCATTTTCGCTACTTCTTCTAAAACTACTGCATGCTGAACCGCTTCGTGAGGATCGGTCCCCCAGGTGAAAGGGCCATGTCCGTTAACTAATACACCGGGAATTGAAACATAGTCATGTGACTGAAAGAGTTCAACAATGACTTTCCCTGTATTTTCTTCATAGGTTGATTCAATCTCTGCTTGCGTTAACTTTCGCGTGCAGGGTATTTCACCATAGAAGTAATCGGCATGAGTGGTGCCATAGGCGGGTATGGATTTTCCAGCCTGAGCCCAGCTGGTCGCCCATTCGCTGTGAGTATGGACAATACCTCCTGTTTCCGGAAAATTCTGATACAAAATAAGATGTGTCGGGGTATCGGATGATGGATTTAAGTTGCCTTCCACATGTTTTCCATTCATATCGATAACCACCATATCATTCGCTTTCATTTTATGGTAGGGAATGCCACTTGGCTTAATAACCATCAGTCCTTTTTTCCGGTCGATACCACTAACATTTCCCCAGGTTAAAACTACCAATCCGTGTCTGACCAGATCAAGATTTGCCTTTAGTACATTTTCTTTTAATTCCTTTAGCACGATAAAGAGTTTATCTTATTCCCTTAGCTAAATGATAGTAAACCTCATTCCAACGCAATTCTTTTTTGAATTCATCGAGATGAGTATTTTCATCAATCATCAGGCATTCAATACCTGCCATTTCTGCAAGATCAAGAATATGTTCTGATTTAACTGCCTGTGTAAAAACTGTATGATGGGCTCCTCCCGCAAGAATCCAGGCTGCAGCTGCAACTTTCAGGTCAGGTTTGGGATCCCATAATACCCGGGCAACAGGAAGTTTTGGGAGATTGGGTGTTTCCACAACTTCAACTTTATTTATCAGCATGCGGAATCGGTTGCCCATATCCATGAGTGATATGTTCAGCGCATCACCTTTTGGAGCTTTGAATACCAGTCTGGCCGGATCGGCTTTTCCTCCTATGGAGAGTGGATAAACCTCTAAAGAAGGCTTACCTGCAGCAATTGATGAACACACTTCGAGCATATGAGCTCCAAGAACCCTCATGCCGCGCGGATCAAGATGATAGGTGTAATCTTCCATAAAAGATGTACCTCCTTCAAGTCCCTCCGACATAACTTTAATTGTACGAACTAATGCTGCAGTTTTCCAATCGCCCTCAGCGCCGAACCCGTATCCCTGCTGCATAAGTCGTTGTACCGCAAGACCCGGTAATTGAACAAGTCCATGCAGATCTTCAAAATTAGTTGTAAAGGCACTGAAACCACCTTCTTCCAGGAAAGCTTTAAGCCCCAGCTCAATGCGTGCCTGATAATCAATGGTTTTCAAAGAATCAGCATCTTTCAAAATATTTTTAGCTATATTGTATTGCGACTTGTATTCTTCAGCGAGTTCACGTACTAATTTTTCGGGTACCTTTTCAATATAGCTGACCAAATCTCCAACGCCATAGCCGTAAACAGAAAAGCCGAACTGAATTTCTGACGATACTTTATTTCCTTCCGTTACAGCAACATTTCTCATATTATCACCAAAGCGGGCAACCTTGAGTGTCTTCAGTTCATGTTTTCCTATGGTAGCCCGAAGCCAGATATCGAGTTCTTTGACAACCTCACTATCTTTCCAATGTCCGACAATAATCTTCCTGTCAATACGCATACGGGCATTGATAAAACCAAATTCTCTTCCACCGTGTGCCGATTGGTTCAGATTCATGAAATCCATGTCAATCTCTTTCCAGGGAATGTCGCGGTTAAATTGTGTATGAAGATGAACGAAAGGTTTATTTATAAGATTTAGGCCGTTAATCCACATTTTTGCAGGTGAAAAGGTATGCATCCATACAATCATCCCGATACATTTTTCTGAAACATTAGCCTCGTTACAGGTTCTGCTAATAGCATCGGGTGTAGTAATAACCGACCGGAAGACAATCCCGACCGGAGATTTCACCTGTCTGGCCAATTCTGCTGCAATCTCTTTTGAGTTTGCTTCAACCTGCCTGAGAGTTTCTTCACCATATAAATGCTGACTGCCTGTAACAAACCAGACTTCGTATTTGCCCATATTGCATTTCATTTCTTAATTACTTCTTATAAGTCAATTTATCTTAACCTCTAAAGTAGAGATAAGCAGCTACTATTAGGATAATTACAATGACCGAAGTGATGACATCTCCCTTTGACCAGCTATCTCGTGTATTTTTGCGATCAGTAGCTGATGTAGTACCAAATGTGAGACCGTTAATTTTCTCGTAGGAGGGCACTGCCGTCATGTAACTGACGCCAATCATTACAATAATACATACAATAAATATTATCAGACTGTAGTATTGAAAGAAAATATTGTTTACTACCCATAGGAATGATCCACTCTCATATGTAAATCCGTTCATCAGTTTTACAGGTGTGTCAATGGCTAATCGCACTAAGCCTAAAGCAAAACCAATAATAAGTGTTGCCAGTGCACCTTTGCTATTTAAGCGTTTCCAAAATACGCCTAAAAAGAAGACAACGGCAATAGGTGGAGCAAGATAGGCTTGCACACCTTGTAAGTAATCATAAAGTCCTCTGCCTCCTTTTATTACTGGAATCCACAATAATCCGATTACAACCATTACAGAAGTAGCAACTCTACCCATCCATACCAGCTGTTGTTGTGTTGCTTTTGGTCGAATGCGGGAATAAAAATCCATTGTAAATAGGGTGGATGATGCATTAAATACACCGGCTAACGAACTCATTAATGCAGCTAACAATCCTGCTACAACAATACCTCTTACTCCAATAGGTAGTATGTGTGCAACAAGTAATGGAAAGGCTTTTTGAGCATTTTCCCTGATCAGCTCGCCATTAGCATTAAATAATTCATTGTGAATGACCGCTATATTGCCATTCTTAGCAATAGCAAAGCAAATCATCCCGGGTATAATAAATATAAAAACAGGTAATAATTTCAGAAATGAAGCAGCAATTGAACCACGTCTGGCTTGTTGTTCATTGGGTGCACCCAATGCACGTTGAACAATATATTGATCGGTACACCAATACCAGAGACCAATAATCGGGGCACAGAAAAGCATACCGAGCCAGGGATAGTTATCGTTAAAATACCAGGCCATCCTTCCTGTTTCTCTTACGGGAGCCCAGGTTCCTTCCAATCCGTTCGGTACCATTGGCTTCCATAAATTGAACATCTCCGATCCGGCAATATTTCTTAATTCACCAAAGCCACCTAAAGCATGCAATCCGAAAATGGTTACTAAAATTGAACCCAGAACCAGTATAATGGTTTGCATGGCTTCAGTATAGGCAACTGCCCGCAAACCGCCAAGTACAGTGTATATACCTGTGAAAACAATTACAAGAACTGATCCTACCCAGAAACTATCGAGACCCATGAAATTTAAATCGGGAAGCAGCACACTGAAAACAATTCCTCCTGCAAAAATTCCAACGGCAATTTTTGTGAGTACATAGGCAACTAGTGAAATAACAGAAAGAAATGTACGTGCCTGAGGTGAAAATCTTCTTTCAAGAAACTCGGGCATGGTAAAAACTTTCGATCGCATATAAAACGGAACCATTACCCAACCCAATACAAGCAAACACCATGCGTGCAACTCGTAGTGGGCCATCGCAACTCCATCGGTAGCGCCCGATCCAGCCAAACCTACCAGATGCTCGGAACCAATATTGGAAGCAAAAATAGAGGCTCCAATTATGAACCAACCTAGGTTTCTTCCTGCTAAAAAATAATCTGTTGATGTTTTTTGCTGTCTTTTTATTACCCACCAGGCTAATCCAAGAATTATAATAAAATAGCCGGCAATTATTATCCAATCAATATAGTGTAAAGTTGACATAGTGATTATTAGTTTTAGATTAATAAGTCAATAAAAGTAAGAAATACTTTTTAAAATTGGATGGCTAAATAATTAGGTGAGGAAAAATTAACAATAAATACTTGATTTGCAGATAGTATTGCATAAAAATTTATATCCTTAAAAATAGGTGAATATGTTTTTAAAAAAAATAGTCTATCGAAATTCACTTTACGACTATTAACTTTTATTAGCATATCAGATAATTGTTTTCACCAATACTTGAAGGGATAACCTAATAAAATCCAGGTGTTAAACATAAAAATATAAAAGTAGATGCCGGATAAAAAGCAGGTTGGTAATAAAAATTTTAATCACTTGGTGAATCTTCAATAACTTCTTTTTGTTTATAAATCAATAAGTTAGAATTTTCTATCGAAACATTATTACACACTCAATTTTGACTCAACTAGACAAACATAAATTAAATATCATGATGAAAAGATCAAGCTATTTTTCATTAAAAATTTTAAGATTAAAATTTCATGCCTTTTATCAACGAATAGCATTTATTCATCAATACGATTATGATGAATAAGTAATCAATAATTATATTTGAACTGATCAGAGATTTTTGTGCCGGTTCTTGCAATGTATTGTCTGATCAACTTGGGCTTACTTGAATACGGAATCATGTTTATATTGACCTAAACTAATCACCCGTTAACGATGAAAAGTTATATTCATTATGTCCACAATATCAAAGATGACGAAACGTCATGGTTCTTAAGTTCAGCGAACCATAAAAATCGAGTAGAAAAATTTCGGAACAAGTTTAACACTATTAATGAGTTACAGCAGGCGATCCTGAAGGAATCTAACTCATCCGTGTTCAGATTTGTTTCCGAACATCTGGATCTTTATAAATATTTCCGGCATATTATTTTCTCCACTAATTCGAAATCTTATGTTGATAACGTGGATTTCAGCAATGTCAGAGCCATAATCAATTTTAAACCAATAAATAATATTCAGGAAATAAATGAACACTTGATATCTGTTAATAAATTACTACCCGATGCGGGAATTTATATAGGTAGCATTGAATCCTATGGCGAAAGAAAAAATAGATTTTGTGCAAGATATGGTGAGAAACTTGGAAGAATAATCTGGCTAACGGATTTTGTATTTAATAGAATTATCCCAAAAATCCGTCCGCTACAGAAATTATATTATTTTTTTACTTCAGGAAAGAATCATGTTGTTTCTCGTGCTGAGATCTTGGGAAGATTGGTATATAATGGTTTTGAAATAATTGAATACAAATACATCGAAGGGATTTTATATTTTGTTGTTATCAAAACCAGTGAACCTCAGATTCATCTAAATCCTTCCTATAACTTGATTATAAAGTTAAAGCGAATTGGTAGAAACGGTAATATGATTAATGTTTATAAATTCCGGACGATGCATCCTTACTCTGAATTTCTTCATGATTATATTCTTAAACTTAACGGATATAATCAGGTTGGAAAACCAGCCGATGATTTCAGAGTTGCACGATGGGGTAAATTACTTAGGAAATTGTGGCTTGATGAACTTCCCCAAGTAATTAATTTGCTTAAAGGCGAAATGAAAATAGTTGGAGTAAGGCCTTTAAGTATGGTGCGCTTTAACCAACTTCCAAGCGATTTACAAATTCAAAGAATTAAACATAAACCAGGTTGTTTTCCTCCTTATGTTGCTTTAAATATGCCTGATGATAGAGCAAATATTCTTGCAGAAAGAATTTATCTGGACGAGAGAACACATCATCCATTAACTACGGATATTAAATATTTCTTTTTGGCATTGTATAATATTATTACTAATAAAATTCGAAGTGCTTAAGTACAATAGCCAGGTAATAGCAGATTATTTCAAGTTTGATTTTATTTTTTTCCCGGTAGTTGAAATATGTATTTGGTCTTTTATTTCAATAACCTGTGGTATTTTAAAACTAGCCAATTTTCTTGAACAGTAATCTTTAATTGTATCAGGAGTAACTAGATCAAGGTGTGATTTATCTACAACAATACTTGCCTTAATAGCCTCACCTAATAAATCATCATCAACTGCAAAAATAGTACAATCAATTACTTCAGGTATTGATACAATAGTTTCTTCAATCTCTTTAGGACTTATTCGTTTCCCGCCTACCTTAATAATTTCTTTTTGCCGGGCTGTTAAATAGATAAAACCATCTTTATCTATTGTTCCCAGATCACCTGTATGTAACCAGGAATTACGAATGGTCTGATTTGTTGACTCAGTATCGTTCAAGTAACCCAGCATAATGTTATCTCCCCTGGCAATAATTTCTCCAACATCTCCAGGCTTTACCAAATCTCCCGATTGATTCACAACCTTTAATTCGACGCCAGGTATAGCTTTCCCGATAGAACCAAGTTTTGGCTTCAAATACTCAATCGGCAGATACGAAAGACGCGCAGTTGCTTCGGTTTGTCCATACATAACATAAAAATTAATACCAGGTTGAGCTTTCATAAATTCTTTAATAAAAACTGTATGCAGTTTACCTCCTGCCTGTGTTACATATTTAAGGTGAGGAAATGTTTTTTTCTTAAAACTGTCAGATTTCCTGAGTAAAATTTGGAAATGACTGGGAACACCTGCAAAACCAGTGCATTTAAATTTCTCAAGATCGTTTAGCACTGATCCTAAGAAAATAAACGTGTTATTTAAGACTATTGAACCTCCAACTCTCAGATGCGTGTGTAATAACGATAAACCATAACAATAATAAAAGGGAAGCACAACTTCCATTATATCACTGGAACTGAGATTTAAATAATCAATAATGGATTGAGTATTGGCTATAAGATTTTTATGACTGATCATGGCGCCTTTGGGCATCCCTGTTGATCCTGATGTAAAAATTATTTCAGCACAACTCTCGTTATTAAAATTTTTATCTAAAGTTTCACAAGTATTTTCAAATAAAGATGTGGTTTCCAAGTCTGAAATCACTGTATAATTTTTGAAGCTATGCCGGTTCATGAGTTTCGTATCAACAAAGATGAATGAAGACTTACATTCCTTTGTAATGTATTCAAGATTTGATGCTTCGATGTCAGGATTTAGAGGGACACAGGTTCTACCTGATTTAAGAATTCCTAAATAGGCCACAAGAAAAAAAATGTTGTTATTGCTAAACAGCAGTATCTTTTCATTACTGTTTGTTTTTTCCTTCAGATAGGCTGCAACAAGTAAGCTTTTTTTATAAAGTTCCTTATAAGTAATCTGCTCCTTCGGACCTAAAAGAAACTCTTTATCAAGTAACTTTGAATTTTCAAAAAAGTAGTCAAAAGCATTCATCTGGTTAAATTTAATTGTAGGGTCAATTAGTTTCTTAAAGGCGATAATCTGAGATATTCAGTTGTTTCGTGTTTTCTCTTAAAATTATCAAATATATTTTGAATCTCCTCTACCGAAAAACCCATTACTTTGCCTACTTCTGAGGGGTCGAAGTTATTTTCAAATCCATACCATAAAAGGTCCATAGTCGCAAAAGGAAACTGATAGAAAAATTCCTCCTGGGTTTGTTCAGCTGAATAAGTATCGGTTGTTGGCGTACGGTCAATAATCTCCTTAGGAATATCCAGATACTCTGCAATCTGATAAACCTGTGTTTTATAAAGCTGTCCGATAGGCATAATATCGGCTCCTCCGTCACCGTATTTCACGAAGAAACCCTGATCAACCTCATGCTTATTAGGAGTACCGATTACTGCATAGTGTATCCTTTCAGCATGGTAGTATAGCATAGACATACGTGTTCGTTGTTTAAAGTTGGAGGCAGCAACAATTTGCATATATTCTTTCGCAGGCAACTTTTTACTTTGTTCAACGCCATTTTCGTCAATAATAATTACTGAAAATATTGGCGGTAATTTACTTTGAGGTGCTGTTTTAATCCCGATTTTCATCTTGTGCTTTTCCGGATTATATTCAGGTAAAATACTTTTTACAGCCTGATCGCGTCTTTCGTAGCACTTAAAACCTTTGAGAGCATTGCTGATATTTTCTGTTATTGCCTTAACTCCAAACTTCTCAGCCAGTTTTTTTGCAAGAATTTCACTATCTGAACTTGAATCTTTTTCCGGAAGCATAACGCCTAATACATTATCCGGTCCAAATGCTTTTACTGCAAGTGCCATAGTTACAGATGAATCGATACCTCCGCTAATACCAACTACACCTCCGTATCTTTTTAAAATTTGATGTGTGTCGTTTTGCAGTTTTAGTACT
The DNA here is from genome assembly GCA_964592225.1 of uncultured Bacteroidales bacterium. Taxonomy (GTDB): domain Bacteria; phylum Bacteroidota; class Bacteroidia; order Bacteroidales; family UBA10428; genus UBA10428. Next base: position 2,845 of record CAZQCO010000045.1, on the reverse strand, counting down.
ATTGAATTAACTGTTGTTTCGAGATTGTTAATTTTCAATATATCCTTATTAAATCTGATTTTATTCATCTTTTTCAAAATAATTAGTAAGTATTAATAGTCGGTTTAGTTATTATTTTACAATCGTCCATTGAGTATGTTGAATCGGGAAGATTGACTATAAACTGTTGGTAAATAAGCTGTGTTGAAAGAATGGCTGCCAGAGCCATATTTTCGACTTCCGAAGCCTGGTTATCTTTCAATTTTTTTACTAATACCTCGGTTTTAGATGGATCAAACACTCCATATTTCCTGATAATCCTCTTGCTTAATAGTTCATTGACATAACCCGGTTGGTGTTTATTAAAAAAACTACCTGAAATTGGAGCTCTATAAGCTTGTTTTGAACGGTTTACGACCGAATCAGGAATTTTACCTTTGATAAGCTTTTTTAACAGGTATTTCTCATTCAATCCGTTGAGTTTTAAATCAGGATGCAATTGTGTACAGAATTCAACTACACGATGATCGAGAAAGGGATATCGACCTTCAACGGAATTTGCCATGGCCATTCTGTCGCCCTGGGATGATAAAAGATAGCCAGACATAAATATGTTGGATTCCAGCCACTGTGCTTTTGATAATGGAGAATACTGATTGAAGGAAAGATCCAGCTTATCGATTATGGTCTGATATGGATCGTAATCCCGTATAATTTCCCTGATGTCGGGATGCAGAAAACCTGAAATTCTTGAAGAATTATTCCATCGCAGCAAATGCGAATATAGAGGAGAATCAGTCTCGTTTAATCTGTAACCAAAAAAGAACTTTAATACTTTACTATTTTGATCTTGTAATTGGGGAATATAGGGATAAAGCTTTTTTAACAATAAAGGACGATACTTGGAATCAGGATACTTCGACCAGAAACGCCGGATATACATTTCTTTGAATATATTGTATCCGCCAAGCATTTCATCGGCGCCTTCGCCCGTTATTACTACTTTTATATTATGTTTTCGAACATTTTGCGAAAGCAAATACATAGGAACAGGAGCAGTTCTTGTCACAGGAATTTCGGTATGTCGTATTACTTCAGGGAAATTATCAGCTATATCCTGGTTTGTACATGTCAGACCATAATGTTGCGTCTCCAGGTATGCTGCAACTTCATTCTGAAAATTAGTTTCATCAAAATCCTCATCAGAAAATCCAATGGAGAAAGTATTTAAATTCTGACAGGCTACCTTTTTGATGTAGTAAGTTGTAGCACTTGAATCAATACCACCGCTCAGATAGGCTGCAACCGGTACATCAGCTCTTAACCTTAAACGTACAGAGTCTTCCAGTAATGCACCAAGTGCTTCTTTAGCGGTTTCAAGGTTGGTAATAAGTCCATTCTGATCTGTCGGAAATTTAAGCTCCCAATATTTTTTTAATACAAATTTATTTTTATTAACTATCAGATAGTGTCCCGGGGGTATTTCAAAAATATTTTTAAAGCAGGTTGTTGGCGAGAGTGTGGACCAGAAATGAAATACTTGTTGAAGCCCTGTATAATTGAGTTCAGCACTGATTTGTTTTGAAGCAAGAATTGCTTTAATTTCCGACCCAAAGATAAACTCATTATTTTGCATTGAATAGAAGAGGGGTCTGATACCCATTCTGTCGCGTGCAAGAAATAGTGATTCTTTCCTGGTGTCCCATATTGCAAAAATAAACTGGCCGTTAAAGTAATCCAGGCATTTCTCTTCGTAATATTCATAATAGTTCAGAACAACTTCTGTATCTGATCCTGTATAGAATTTAACGCCTTTTTTAGTCAGTTCTTCACGTAGTTCAATATAGTTGAATACTTCACCATTGTATACTATCCAGAGAGATTTATCGGAATTTGACATAGGTTGCTGACCGGTTGAGAGGTCGATAATACTAAGTCGTACATTTCCGATGCCCAGGTTATTATTGCTATATACCCCACACTCATCGGGTCCACGATAGCGAATTTGGCCCAGCATGTTTTTTAAAACATCTACTGATGCCGGTTTATTATTTAAATTGAATATGCCGGCAATTCCACACACAAGTGTCTAGTTTAATGATTGTTCAACTTACGTTCAACGAATTTATGAATAGCATCAATCGATTCAAAATTCTCTTCGATCAAGTCCTCATCGTTGGTTTTCACACCAAATTTTTCTTCAAGAAAATCTATCAACATAACAAAACCCATTGAATCGAAAAAACCTTCCTGAAAAATAAGAGTTTCATCCTTTATTAAATGGGATTCTTTGAAAGTATTTTCCTTTATATATTCAGAGATTATTTTTTTTTTCTCTTCCATGTAACGATAGGATGTTTAAATGTGAATAATATAAGATTTTCAACAAGTTTAGATCATAAAAAGTTTATGTGCAAAAAAAGTTGATCAATTGCCGGTATTAAAATGTCAATGTAATAAATCAAGAAGTTTTTAAGAAAATTGACATGAACTTCCAGTGCTCTTGGCACAGGGATGAAATGCCATTATGCGCAACATAAAAGGAATTAATTTTGATATGTGGTTAATTTGGAAGAAGATATTTGGTATTGGTATTACAATAATTCGGAGTGTTACTATCAAATACAGCTAACGGTAAAATATCGGAAAAGCTTATTGAATAGAAAGACAGAAAGGATAATATTGGAAACAGTAAAAGAGATAAAAGAAAGATTTGCTATCGAGATACAGACTATAGGTTTTGATAAGAATCATGTACATATATTGTGCAGGTTTCTGCCAAAATATTCAGGAGGTCAAGTAATTCGATTGCTGAAAAGTATAACATTGAGAGAAGTATTCAAACGAGCAGTAGAGGTAAGGAAAA
>CAZQCO010000044.1:25933-31529 GCA_964592225.1 uncultured Bacteroidales bacterium | reverse complement strand
TAGGCTACAATCAGGCACAAGAATGCAAGTGTAAATATTATACCTGCACCTTCAACATGCCCAATCTTCATAAAAAGGCCAATAATAAATAACAGGAAACCTGATATTCCGGATACTTTCATTAATGTTTTCATGGTTTTGAATTTTTGGTTAATTACTATAATTGTTTGGATTTGAATGTCTTTTAAATTTTCGAAATCAATCTCGAACCTAACTTGAGCATATGCTTTTTCAAAATTTTTCCCATTCTCCATTAGTTCCTCGACATAACAGCAGATATGGTCGACTAGATCGGAACTTAAGTGAGAAAAGTTAATTCCTGCCTGTTGAACGTCTTTTTCAATTTGATGAATCTGACCTGTACTAAGTTTAACCAACGAAGTAGCCATAATCCGAGTTTAGAATACGGTTTAGAGATTCAACGAATTCCTTCAGTTCTTTGATTTTTATTGTTGTAGTCTGATTTCCTTTTTTTGTAAGCTTGTAATAAACCCGTGTCCGATTTTTTACAATTTCTGATTCAGTGATAACATCACCTTCACTTTCAAGTTTATGGAGAATTGGATACAATGCTCCAAAAGTCATTTTAATATTTCCATTGGTAATCTCTTCGACCTTCTGGGTAATTTCATAGCCATACATTCTGTCATTCTCCTTCAGGAGCTTTAGGACAATCGATTTTAAAGATCCCTTAATAAGTTGTTTTTCTATCATATTATATTGTTATATATATGTTACTTATATATTACGAAAATATAATATTTAAATTATATATGCAATTTTTTAAATAAAAAATTGTCTTTTTGACAATTTCAGTGGCTATTCAGAAATAATACTATTGCTTATTGGAGGATTGAAACACAACTGACTTTTTTTTGCAATCCTTTTGATTATACTCTTTCTTCAATTTGTAAGTTTAATTATGGTTCCCATGAGTTTTACTGATTTCTTAGCATGGAGTTGCCACACAAGGTTATAAATAGTTAAATACTTATTAAAATGTATAAAGACATAGGCAGCAGAAATTTCTGCTGCCTATATTCCTAAAAACCAAATAATTAAACTAACCTGATATTAAATTAACCTTATTATAAATGTACCTCTTGTGATATTAAAGTATTGCTTTCAATTTCTATTCATACCCGGGATTTTGCTGAATAATACCCTCCATCAGATCAAGTTCGTCCTGAGGAATCTGGAATAATCCTTTTGTTACAACAAAGTTATTCCCGTCTACATCGAGGCTACTTGTATTGGCGCTTTGTGAATAATCTCCACCATCGTCTTCATCGACATAGGTAAGAATATCCACAAGTTTTGAAAAATCGCCCTTACAGGAACGTAGAATGTCCCAATACCTAATCCCTTCAAATGCCAGTTCCAGTTTTCTTTCCTGAAAAATATCATCTATAGTCAGGCTTGAATAATTATGGCTGTTATCACCAAATGCTCTTTCACGAACCTGGTTTACATATCCAAGAGCAGCTCCTGAATTTCCGGCATTTAATTGTAATTCAGCTGCCATAAGAAGAACATCGGCAAAACGAATAACCATATAATCTTCAAAAGCATCGGTTTGCCAATCGGGCCTGGGCTCAGGAGTACTATTGATTGAAGCTATTTCATATTTTTTACAACTATATCCGGTATACTGAGCCTGTCCGTTTGTTACCCAATCATAAGTATAACCTTCATCATCCCAGGAAAGAATAGATGCCGTTTTTCTTGAATCGCCATCATCATACGCATTCCAAAAAGCAGGCAAAACAGTCATAGCACCCCATCCTTGTCCATACGGATCTAAATTGGTATTGCGCGGCCCTATCATGCGTTCCCAATTCGAACTTCCGAAACCTGTCTGCCCCCCTACATACCTGATCGACCACACTACTTCGGGATTGATTTCTCCAGCATAAGCAGTAATTAACGAATCATCACCTAATTCCGAATAGGTAGGTACCCTCCATAAACTGGCAAAAGGTTCCACAAGATCATGTCCACTATTATTAATAACATCTTCTATATAAGTAAGTGCATCACTCGCACTGTAATCACCTACTGTCTCATCGTTGTAATATCCGCTGTAATACAAATATACCCTGGCAAACATAGCCTCGGCAGCCCATTTATTGGCGCGTCCCCAGTTTGCTTCGGTAATTGAGGCATATGGAACGGAAAGTCCATTTTCGATACAAAAAATAAGATCATCGAGCATGAATCCAAATAACTCTTCAGCCGGAGTACGAGGCAATAATTCATCAGCAATTACATGATCAAGTGCCGGTATTTCTCCAAACATTCTGGTCAGAACGAAATGAAAATAAGCCCTGAGAAATCTGGCCTCAGCCTGATACTGTGATCTTTGAGCCTCATGGCCAGACCAATCGATAAGTGCTTCATTTTCGATATATATATTGGCCCGGGCAATACCTCCATAATAATAGGACCAGGTTTCTCCATTGGCATCAGCAGTAGGTTGCTGTATGAATCTATCGACTCTCTGGAACCCACCACCATCACCAGAACCTGCACCACCTGCACAATTGTCGGAGGCTAATTCGGAATATATAATAGGACTCCACCAGTCGTCTATGAGTAACATGTTGTAAACTGCCGTGAGAGCTTCAGTCCCATCTTCGGGTGTACTATAATAACTCTCAATAACTGTCGAAGTAGTCGGAATTCTTTCCAAAAAATCGTCGCTACAACTTAAAATAAGCGTGGTTATTATAAATATTAATGCTATTTTTTTCATAATTCTTAATTTTTAAAATTTCACATTTACCCCTATAAGATAAGTTTTGGCTGAAGGATAAAATCCCATATCAACACCAGAAGCAAAACCATCGATAAGATTTCCTTCCTCGTCATAATAGGAACCATAACCAACTTCAGGATCAATGCCATTATATTTTGTGAAAGTGAAAACGTTCAATGCCGAAAAATAAATCCTGAATTGTCCAATAGGAGTATTCTTTAACAATGAGGATTTAAAATCATATCCCACATTAATACTTTTTACCCTCAAAAATCCGGCATCGTGTATATACAAATCGCTGAACTTGCGCCAATTCTGATTCGATTCGTTGCCCAGTGTTACACGGGGCATAGTATTTGATGTTCCTTCTCCTTCATCAACAACACCATTATTATTTTGATCGATCCATTGCCAGTGGTCAAGAATTTCGGTTGTATAATTCGGATACGACCGCTCCATAGGGCGATAACACTGAACTACCTGGTTACCGGCCACTCCCTGGAGATTCATTGAAAAGTCAAATCCTTTATAGGATGTATTAATAGTGAATCCATACACATAATCAGGATTAGGATCTCCGATCATTGTTTTATCTTCTGCATTTATTACTCCATCTTCGTTGAGGTCAATACGTATGACATCGCCAGGTTGAGCATAAGGATATAAAAGATCACCTTCTTCATTAACATAACTTTCAATTTCTTCCTGTGTCTGGAAAATACCTCCGGTTTTATATCCCCAGAAAAATCCGACAGGATAGCCTTCCTGTATCCGACAAAATTCTTCTGAACCGTTGTATAAAACAGATGTAGAACCGTGAATAATTTCTCCTGGTACATCAGTAACTTTATTTTTATTGTAAGCCATATTAGCTCTTAACCCAATAAAAAAGTCTCCTAATTGTTTAATAAATCCCAAATCCAGTTCAACCCCGGAATTTATAACATTTCCCGCATTAACATAAGGATTTATTGTTGCATCAATGCCTGCAATACCGGTAATTCCGGGTACCGAAACCGGAATAATCCAGTCTTTTGCCGTTTTCCTGTACCACTCGGCAGTAAAATTGAAGTTTTTCAGAAACCGGGAGTCAAAACCGATATTAATTTGTTCCTGGGCTTCCCATTTTAAATTGGCATTTGGAAAAATATCAGGCGAGGTACCAACATAGGCCCCATCGAAATAATAATATCTGTTAACCGATGAAACCGTAGCCAGGTACCGGTATCTTACAAAAGGCTCTTTCCCGTTTTGTCCCCAACTGGCACGAAGTTTCAAAAAATTAAGCCAGATTGATGATTTTGCAAAGCTTTCTTCCGAAATCACCCACCCTGCTGAAACTGCCGGGAATATCCCGTAGCGATTATTCTTTCCGAATCTTGATGAACCGTCTCTCCTTATGGATACAGTAGCTAAATATTTTTCTTTAAAATTATAACTGACACGTCCGAATACTGAAAACCGGCTGTCATTCTTACCAAAATCACCTATAACGGAATCCCTTACCATGGTTGAAACATTTGATAAAACTGGGGCATCGCTGGATAAATATCCCTCAGCAGTAGCTTCTACATTGAAATACCAGTTATCTTGAACATTTGTACCTACCATAGCCAAAACTGAATGATCACCGAAGATTTTATTATAAGTAAGTATATTATCCCAGTTATACCCGACTTCTCTTTCCATTCTCTGACGATAATATGGATTCGCTCTTTCTGTTGTATAAGGAGTCAGGTGAAAACTATCCCTGGCAGTTGTTACAAAAAATAATTTATAGTTAGTACCTATATCGGTTCTAAATTTCAACCCATTAATTATCTCTACTTCAGCGTACAAATTACCTATAATATCGTCGTACTTGTTTTTATCATTATACTCATAGTGCATCGATGTTATTGGGTTAACCTCCTGGTCGGAGGGAATAGACGCGCCATTCGGATTATTTTCCGACCGGGCAAAACCATCGTAGCTTGTTGGATCATAAACCTCGAGCAAAGGACTGGCTATAAATAAATCCCTCATGAAATTACTATATTGGTTGCCTGTTCCTAAAGCAGTAGTATTCCTGTGATTATATGTAATATTCTCACCCAGAATCAAGCGTTTATTCATTTTATGTTCAGAATTCACCCGAAATCCAAACCTTTCAAACTCAGATTTATTTTCATAATTGAAAATACCTTCTTCCTTATCGTAGGATAATGAAATGGAAAATACCGATAAGTCATTGCCTCCGCTAAAACTCATATAGTGGTTTTGCATCGGAGCATTTTTGTTATATGCTTCTTCCTGCCAGTCGGTGCCTTCTCCCAAACCGGCAATGTATTCTTCGGAAAAAGGAAGTTCAAAATCAGGATATGTGTTATATGAAGCTTCGTTCATTATTATGGCATATTCGCGGGCATTCAACATAGGAACTTTTCGCGTCGCATTCGATATGCCATACGAAAAATCATAGGAAATAACCGGTTTACCTGCTTTACCCTTTTTTGTGGTTATTAAAATTACCCCACTTCCTCCTCTTGATCCGTAAATAGCAGCTGAGGCAGCATCTTTCAGCACATCAACCGTTTCAATGTCGAAAGGATTCAAGGTGTTAAGATCCCCCGGTACTCCATCAATTAGTATTAAAGGTTGATTATCATTCGGAGAAGCTAATCCGCGGATATTAATATTATAATCAGAACCCGGCTGACCCGATTGTTTTACAATTAACATTCCAGGAGTAAGCCCCTGAAGTGACGATTCAAGTCTTAGTGTATGATTATTTTCAAAATCATCACTTTTTACCTGAGTGGTTGCCCCTGTAACCAGTTTCTTTTTCTGAACACCATA
>CAZQCO010000044.1:0-25833 GCA_964592225.1 uncultured Bacteroidales bacterium | reverse complement strand
CACTTTTTACCTGAGTGGTTGCCCCTGTAACCAGTTTCTTTTTCTGAACACCATAGCCAATTACGACCACTTCATCTAGATTTATAATATCGCGGGCCAGACTAACATTGATCACTTCCTGTTCCCCAATGGTTATCTCTTCTTCAAGATAACCGATATAACTGAACACAAGAATATCGGTGTTTGATACTATAATAGTATAGTGCCCTTCCACATCGGTAATGGTCCCTGTTGAAGTTTCCTTTACCTGGATGGAAACTCCAGGTAAGGCTTCGCCCGAAGTGGCGTCAGTTACTACTCCGGTAATAACTTTAGCCTCCTGCAAATTGGCTGTCGCAGTTTCAATTGCTAAAACAGTCTGTGTCGCCATAGACAGAACAAGGAGAAAAGTAAATATTACTCTAATCCATGCATGCCAGATCAGCAAATAGTTGAGTACATTGTTTCTCATAATAATTAATTTGTTAGAGTTAGTTCTATATATTCAAGTTACAATAATTCTGCAGCTTTGTCGGTGTTAGGTATTTTTCTTTTCTGTCTGTGTTGAATTCATATCCTTTACAGGCAGAAATTCAGAATGAATTATTGTAACCTTCGAAAATAGAGTTTGGATAGCTGAGGGGTGTGTTAAAATGTTACAGAGTAGTAATGAATTTGTAAAATGAAAATTATAATTTGGCTTCGAGTTGAACACCAGAACTTCAAATAAAATTTTATTGGTACATTACTTAGTCCCTGTTTAGAAATAAAAAACCCGGTCAATTATTGGCCGGGCTGAAGTTAACCTATATGTATGGGAGTTTAGTTGGTCATTCCTCAACATTATACCCGGCAATGCAGGCAAGTATATACCACATTGCATATGCCTTACGATTGGCCGTAATATGTTGGGTGTTATGTGCTCCAAAAGTAATGTCTCCTTCCGGGGAGGATTTGTTTTCAAAATAATTCTGTCCTAATGTGTGCGAACCTTGCCAATCGATATAAAAATTTCCACCGTATGATTCGGAATTACCATCATCCCCTGTATCTTCCCAATAATTGCCCTGCATGTCGTGAGTATCGATACTATAATAATCAAGACAATACTGATGGTTTTGTTTACAGAAGTCTATTATAAGCTGAGCCTGATTTTTTGGATTCCCTTCTCCCACATTGCTACCTACATTGGCATGTCCAGTCATAAAAATAAACGTAACCGGATTTTCACGCATTCCGGATCCCTGTCCCACTTTGCTTCCACCTGCACTATATTCGTTTATAAGCGTTTGCATACCCGGCAAATAATTCCCACCAACATCATGTCCGGCAATATTGCACCATGACCACATAATAACATTAATTTCATCGTGAGCAGGATCGTCGAGATAATTTCTGGTTGCCTGAATAAATGCTGTTTCGTTCTGGCTCAAATCTGCTGCACTTTCACCGGAGACAGCATAATCCGCAATGGCATAATCACGGAAATCGAGTTTACCTGTTGTGGGATTATGATTGGTTATTCCAAACAATTCTTCATCACCGTCTTTATAATCCTGTAATCCGAATAATCCGTATGAAACATGTGTTCCATGTGAAGTATGCTGGTATGCGACATGCAGGTTATTCCGGGCATCATTAATATATTCCCCGGGAATACTTCTTAAAAATGCTTCCGTAGCCACAGTATTATCCGCTATATAAGCATTGTCAGGTAGCGAAACTTTGTCGAGCGGGTCTTTTTCACAGGCAGTTACTATGAAAAGGCTGCCAAACAGAATAAAATAAATAAGATTTTTCATGTCAGGTTGGTTTAAAAAAATATACATTACATACGAAATTCAGGGCAATATGTTGCTTCAGAGATGAACACTAAATTGATATTGGCTCCTGCATTCTGCTGTAAGTATTAATGTATTTCTTACTCTTTATTGCTACAATAAACGGGTGATATCAGGTTTTTTATCCCGACTGTGAATTTTAAGATCCCGGAAATCCACTAATGAATTATTTTAAGCCGATGAGGTAATACCTGACCTTTATAAAGAACTACATGTTGCAAATGTTTCCGATGGAATGGATATGGTATTGAATGGAGGAATACGCGATACGGATGAATTAATTAAAGAGGGGATCCCCGTATATTTAAATATTCAAAATCGGGGGAGTGGAATACTTCCGGGACGCAATGAAATAGAATTGGTCAATAAACCTGTATCCATTGGAGGAGTCCTTATCCGGCCAGGCGACGTGGTTATTGCCAACGGTGATGGTGTTATTGTTGTACCGCGTGAATATGCAGTTGAAGATGTCAGGTTTGCTCAGTCTATTCTGGATGGCGATAAAAACGGACGCAGAAATTTGTATCAGCAAATGGGGATGCCAATGGGTCATACGGTTGATCCCTAAATGAAAGTTGTGAAATTCATTCCGAATTGCTGAAAACATTATATTTGTTCAACAAATTGATCATTTTATGGCTTTACACAAAAAGTTAGATGATATTCTGAAAAGTTTTCAGCAAAAGAAAATCCTGATTATTGGCGATGTAATGGTAGATGAATACCTGTGGGGTGATGTTACACGTATTTCGCCTGAAGCTCCCGTACCCGTGGTATCATGCACAAAAAAGGAATACCGTATGGGAGGGGCCGCTAATGTGGCTATCAATGTTTCAGCAATGGCAGCTGAGCCTATTTTGTGTTCGGTAATAGGAGATGATGAAGTAGGCAGCATTTTCCTTCAACTTTTGAAGAAACGGAATATGTCTGATATAGGAATAATCAGTTCATCACAACGTAAAACAACCGTTAAAACACGTGTTATCGGAAATCATCAGCATCTGCTGAGGGTCGATCATGAAATTACTTCTTTTCTTGATACAGAGCTTGAAATACAACTTTTGGATAAGGCAGCTGAATTATTTAACAAATTCTCATTCGATGCCATTATTTTTCAGGATTATGATAAAGGAATTATTACAGAGAAAATTATTGACGGGATTACCAAGTTGGGAGTCGAGAGGAGAATTCCTATTCTTGTCGATCCAAAGAAACGAAATTTTCTTACTTACCGAAATGTGACATTATTTAAACCCAATCATAAAGAATTAACCGAAGGTCTCAACTGTACAATAAACAAAGATGATCATGAAGGACTTTTTACTGTAACCCGCATACTTCACCGGGAGCATAAAATATCAAATGTGATGGTTACATTATCGGAAAAAGGAGTTTTTATAAGTGACGGGGAAAAGTTCAGGATTATTCCTGCCATTGAAAGAGACGTTGCCGATGTATCAGGCGCAGGTGACACTGTGATTAGCATTGCTGCCCTCAGTCTTGCAGCCGGGCTCGATACATTTCAGGCTGCCGAACTGGCAAACCTGGCCGGTGGAATAGTATGTGAAAAAGTGGGGGTTGTGCCAATAACACCTGAATTATTGCTGCAAGAAAAAGCAAATCTTATCTGAGACTCATCAGATACATTTTCCTCTTTGCAGGAATGAATTTCTAATTAATCTTTTGAATATCGTGAATAAATTTCGTTAGCAGGAAAAACCTCCCATTATTTTAAGCTCTGCTATTTTTCTTTCCAACTCTACAATTTCCTTTTTCAACCCCTTTGTGTCAGCGCCTTCAGCTTCCATTTCACGAATGAACTGCTTATTCAGTTTAATGAATTTCTGATATTCATAGATGGTTGATATTAGCTTGTCAGTAGTCCTTTTTATCTGTTCCATTTGTTGGATTTTTAGCATATTTATCCTTAGGTATTACCTGTGTACGGATGATAAATTCATTTCGTTACTTTTTTGGTCAAAATTTTTATGTTAAATTCTAAAGAAGAATTTTCCTATAACGCCTTATATTTTAAATAGAATATAATGATAAAATGTAATAAAGATGGGTAAATAATAACCTGAAGAAAGGATGTTTCAGGTTAATCCAGCTCATAATTCTTCCGGATAATATTTTCTCCGTTTCCCTGAAATTGGCGAAGTTCGAATTGAGAATCATCAAGCACTCCGTAGGTGAAATTATTAATCCAGTCGCCCAGGTTTACAACTCGACTTTTATTGCCAAGTCGAATATCAAATGGAATATGACGATGCCCGAAAATAAATACATCAAAATGTTCTTTTTTTAATATCCGCTTAGCAAAAAGAAGCTGAAGTTCTTTTTCTTCACCGGCAAATTCCTCCGCCACGATACCTTTTGAATAACGACTGCTTTTAGACCATTTTTTACCTAGCCACATCGCAAAGTTTGGATGCAGACGTGCAAAAAGAAATTGCAATATTTTATTTCTAAAAATCCTCTTTAATATTTTATACCCAAAATCGCCAGGTCCCAAACCATCTCCATGAGAAAGAAAATAACGAAAACCATTGAATTCGCGCACCAAAGGTTTATGATGAATTTCAGCCCCAAATTCAGTTTTAAAATAATTGTATGCCCAGATATCATGGTTCCCGGAAAAAAAATAAAGATGCGTACCATTATCCGTCAATTCTGATAATTTTCCTAAAAACCGAATGAAGCCCTTTGGTACAACATGTTTATATTCATGCCAAAAATCGAATATGTCGCCGAGCAAATAGAGTTCGGCCGCCTGATCTTTTATTTCATCCAGCCATTTTACCAGAAGTTTTTCTCTTTCCCGGCTTTTCTTTTCAGGGTGTAATCCTAAATGAACATCTGATATAAAGTATATTTTCTGTTTACTCACTTCTACATAATTAGCGGTTTAAAAGGCTGGGAAGACTTTTTTCCAGAACATCAGGTGTCAGATTTTTTGCCAGTATTTCTTTCTGCTGCGGATCAATTAAATAATTCATGGGTAAAGTATTTACATTATACAAATAGCGGCTTTGCGATTCGGGGAAGGCTGTATCGCATACACTGATCCAGGGTATTTCCTCAAACGCCAGAACTTTTTTCCAATCCTTAATAGAACTATTAACCGATACCTGGTAAATCTCGAATCCACTTGTTTGATAGCTATTGTATATTTTTTTTAGCTCAATTGCATTCTGAATACTTTCTGGTTGTGTTACGGACCAGAAAGTAAGCAGTACTAATTTCCCTTTCAGCGAAGAAAGAGCTATATTCTTTCCATCAGGAGCCGGAAGAGTTAAATCGGGAATATCATAACTAATCGGTTGCGTATTCTGCAGCAATTTACGAATGCTATAATCGTTAAATAATGACAGGTAATTATCCCTGAGTGTTTTAACATATCGTACATCAGGATAATATTTCATCAGAGAATCGGAAACCAGCTTGAAGAATTGGATATCCTTATGGCTGTGAAAAACATATTCCTCCGCTGCATATTCCTGATACAAGGCAGCAATATTTGATAGCGCCGTAAGATCCTCAAGAATAAATATAGTTGAATACCTATGATAATTATTTTTAATATCTATGAATTTTTTCGTTAGTTCTTCCTGCTCACTTTTTGCAACTATCTCTGCATCCTGCATCAGATTGTAAGCATCCCTTATTTCATTTAGTGTTTTGATTGTAGATCTTAGACTATCATGTAATACATTCATTCTGATAGAGTTAGGCGAGCCTTCAATTCGTTTTGAATTATAGAAATTATCCATATCGGCTGCAAAGCTGATCTTTTCACCGGGAGACAGAATAAGCGATAAAGATGGGCCACTCTTAAAAACCAACTGATAAAATCCGGGGACCTTCAGCTCAATAGAATTTTTAAATTTTCCCGATAATTTCACTTTTGCCGAATCGACGATCAGGTTATTACTAACTCTGAGTTCTTCGATATATACCATGTCTCCTTTAACAGGAGATTTCAATGAACCATTAATTATTACTTTATTTTGCCGCGTACAGGAAATAATAAAAAATAATGCAACAATCAGAAAAGGAAAACGATGTCTCATTTAACTAATTCAGTTATCCGGTTATATAATTCTTCTTCAAAAATATCGATACCAACAATCAATCCCTGCCTGCTGCTAATAATAGTAGAGGGAATCCTTTTAACAGCGTACCTCCCGACAATATCTGAATCCCAATAATCATAGTCGCATATTACAGGAAGTATAATATTGTTAGAAGAAAGAAAAGTATTCAGCTCTTTCTCTGAAGTATCGAGTGATACAGTTATTATGGTAATATTCTTCGATTGGTTTTGTTTTGCATAATCATTTAAGGCCAGTAATTGTTCTGTAGAAAAAGGATTCCACGAAGCCCAGAAAAAGAGTACAACAGGCATGTTATGCTTTAGCCCGACTTTCACCGTGTCGCCATTAATAGCAGGATATTTAAACGTTGGGAATGGCCTTCCTTCAGCAATAATTTTTTCAATATATCTATTCTGTTTAATTTGTTGCTTACTTTCATTTACTTCGCGATTCAGTGCTTTCACTGCTGCCGACTCAGGGTATATCAAAACAAGATTGGAATCAACAAAATTGAAAATTTCTATATCATCATAACGATCGAATAAGGGTAGGGATTTGCGACCAAAATTTTGATATAGAGCCAGAATGTTAGCTAATGATTTGGGACTCTCATGTATAAAAGTGCGCGTATATTGCTTGTGTTGAAGCATAAGTGCAACATAAGCCGAATCTGTCTTATGACGTATACTGGTATCCGTAGGATTTATCTGCCATGCCCTGCTCAATTCATCAATCTGCTTTAACAGCAAATTTTGTTTGGTAGTAAGTTCTTCAATACGCTTCGAATCAGGTGAATGTTCAACATAATAGGAGATGACATCACTCGTATTATCAATATCAATCGTTATTTTATCTCCAGGGTGAATGACTAAATAAATGGACTGATCGTTAAAAAATTTCATGAGATATATACCTGCAAAATCAATACTCCCGGAAAGATCGAATGTTCCAGAGTTGGAAAAAGTAGAATCGATAAGATCTGAACTTTGTTCGGTGAGAAAATATAATTGTACCGGAGTTGGATCCGCTATCTTGAAACTACCTTTTATTTTGAATTTTTTATTCTCACTGCACCTGACGAAGAAAGATAGTACACCAATAATAAGCAGCAACGAAAAAATGGTTCTCTTCATAAGATTTAATTTATTCATTGTTCTGCAAATCTAAGACTCTCGTTATAATATTAATTATTTATTTTCATGAAATGTTTACGAGGTAGTCTCCCCTGATACTTTTTTTGTTAATTTATATTAAAATCTCAACTATTTCAGATAATTTATGTTAATGTAAAACAGACGTCGTAATATTGCTAAAATTTGTTGCTTCGAACAAATTTTAAAGTTTAAAAGGAGACTTATCATTTCAGTGTATTTTATCAATTGGAACTTTACGATGCGCGATGAAAATATAAATCTCTTTTTTAACATCGGAAAATATGACGAAGGGAAAAATTGTTTGGATAAATATTCTAAAGTGAAACATAATATATAGTAACTTAATAGAGATTTTTCAAGTTTCGATTAAATAAAAAATGGTATGAATTACCTGAATTTTGATAAATCCGAACTCATAAATCTTGAATATTCCCTTGCCCGGGAGATGATCCGGAGTAATCGTGCAGGCTCTTATGCAAGTACTACAATAATTGCCTGTAACACAAGGAAATATCACGGTTTACTTGTTTGCCCGATGGAACATCTTGATGGCGACAGGCATGTTTTACTTTCTACTTTAGATTGCAGCATTATACAGGGGAAAAGTGAATTTAACCTGGGTATTCACAAATATCAGGGCGATTTATACAACCCGAAAGGGCATAAGTATATACAAGATTTTCAAGCGGAAAAAGTTCTTCAGATAATTTACCGGGTTGGTGGTGTGAGAATTCTCAGGGAGAGTATTCTGGTAGAAAAAGAACAGCAGTTTCTTATCAGCTATAAAATTCTCGAGTCTGATAAGCCTATAATCCTGCGGTTTACTCCTTTTCTTGCATTTCGGAATGTTCACCAACTTAGTAAAGCCAACCTGCATGCACAAACTCGTGTCAGATATATTAAAAATGGCGTGAAAACCAGGTTGTATGACGGATATCCTTATCTTAATATGCAGTTTTCCAAGGAAACTGAATTTACTCCTTCCCCCGATTGGTACTATAATATCGAATATATCGAAGAGCAACACCGGGGTTATGATTACAAAGAGGACCTATTTGTTCCGGGTTATTTCGAACTGACAGCCCATAAGGGTGAGATAATTTTGTTCTCCGCAAGTACAAAAGAAATAAATCCGGCTACCCTAAAAAGAAAATATACAACTGAACTTGACAAACGAATATTTCGCAATAGTTTTAAAAACTGCCTTATCAACAGTGCCGAGCAGTTTATTATCCGTAAGGAAAAAAAGACAGAAGTAACTTCGGGCTTCCACTGGTATGGTACTTCAGCTCGCAATACTTTCATGAGCCTTCCCGGACTGACACTTACCCAGAATGATAAAAAAACCTTTAAGGCAGTTACCGATACAATGATAGCCAAACAAAAAGAGGGCTTGTTCCCTGATTTCGGTCCCGGTGATGATCTTTCGTATTATTCCCCCGATGCATCACTTTGGTTTATCTGGTCGCTGCAACAATATTGCCTCCAAACAGGCGAATGTAAATTTATTTGGAACAGTTATTCGCGGATTATTAAAACCATTCTGAAAAACTTTCGAGAAAATACTGTTAACAATTATAAAATGCTTGACAATGGCCTTTTATATGCCGGAGAGCATGGAAAAGCCCTGACGTGGATGAATGCTGTGGTCGATGGCAAACCTGTTACTCCCCGAAAAGGATGTGCCGTTGAGGTAAATGCTCTTTGGTATAATGCTATTATGTTCAGTATTGAATTAGCTGAAAAAGCTGATGAACCAAGCTTCGATAAAAAATGGAAACCTCTCACACAGAAAATATACAATTCCTTTATTAAATCATTCTGGAGTGATAAGTATACCTATTTGGCCGATTCGGTTGATGGAGATAACAAAGACTGGACATTGCGTCCCAATCAGGTAATTGCCTTATCAGTACCCTATTCTCCCATCCCAGATGAAATGAAGATAGAAATAATTGAAATTATCAGACGTGATTTATTAACACCTCGCGGATTAAGAACATTAGCTCCAAATCATCCTGATTATAAAGGTAAGTATAAAGGTGATCAAACGCAGCGTGATTTAGCCTTTCATCAGGGAACTGTATGGCCTTGGTTAATAGAACACTTCAGTGAAGCTTATCTTCGCTTGTATAAGAAATCGGGACTTTCACTTCTTAAGTCAATTGTCCGTGATTTTGAACCCACAGTCAGTGAGCATGGCCTTGGCACAATTTCAGAAGTATATGACGGTGATCCGCCTTATACGGCACGCGGTGCAATTTCATATGCTTTAAGTGTGGCGGCACTTCTGAATGTAATTGATAAAATTGAAAAAATGGAGAGTACAGAATAATGAAAATTACATCTATCATCGTCTTATGAAAGTGCTTATGTTTGGTTGGGAATTTCCTCCACACATCTCCGGAGGCTTGGGTACAGCCTGCTTTGGACTGACTAAAGGCATGACTGCATTAGGAGGCATGGAAGTACTATTCGTTGTTCCCAAAGCCTATGGTGATGAGGACCAGCAAACAATTCAAATTGTCGGTGCTAACAATATAGACCTGGGGGATAAGACAACCGATTATCATGAATTCCTGGAAAAAATAAATTACATACAAGTCGGATCGAAGCTTGTCCCTTACACGTCGCCTGAAGAATATAAGCAACTTAGTGAATCCACACATATTAAAAACCAGGAAATGATATACACCCGTTTGGGTGGCAGGTTTGAGTTTTCAGGTGGATATAGTTTTAATCTTTTTCAGGAAATAACCAATTATGCAATTGTTGCTTCCAAAATAGGCCTCGACTATGATTTTGATGTAATCCATGCGCACGACTGGCTTACTTTCCCGGCTGGTATTGCTGCCAAACAGGTATCAGGCAAACCGCTTGTTATTCATGTACACGCCACCGATTTTGACCGAAGCGGAGGTAGTGTTAACCCGGGCGTTTTCGAAATTGAAAAACATGGAATGGATGCTGCTGATAAAATAATAGCCGTGAGTAAC
This sequence comes from uncultured Bacteroidales bacterium, assembly GCA_964592225.1. Taxonomy (GTDB): domain Bacteria; phylum Bacteroidota; class Bacteroidia; order Bacteroidales; family UBA10428; genus UBA10428. Next base: position 15,766 of record CAZQCO010000044.1, on the reverse strand, counting down.
CTCACACGAAACACTATTATTAATAAATACGATATTGATCCCGAAAAAGTAGTAACAGTTTACAATGCCGTTGAACCTATCGAAAATCCTGAGTTTTTAGGAAACATTAAAAGACCGAACGATCATATAGTCACATTTCTTGGCAGAGTTACACTTCAGAAAGGACCCGAGTATTTTATTGAAGCGGCATATATGGTGCTGCAAAAAATGAAAAATGTCCGGTTTGTTATGGCTGGTAGTGGTGAATTACTGCAACATTCCATACATCGGATTGCACAACTTAAAATTGGTGACCGCTTTCATTTTACCGGATTTCTGAAGGGTGAAGAAGTAAAACGTATGTTTGCACTTAGCGATGTATATGTTATGCCTTCCGTTTCGGAACCTTTTGGCATCTCACCCCTGGAAGCCCTGCAATCGAATGTACCTGTCATTATTTCCCGACAGTCGGGAGTGTCTGAGATTCTTAAACATGCAATAAAAATTGATTTTTGGGATATCCATGCTATGGCCGATGCAATTTATGGGGTGCTTAATTACCCAGGCCTTTCGAACTATTTCACAAAATTTGGTAAAAACGAAGTTGATAATCTTAAATGGGAGAATACAGCTTCAAAGGTACGCGATATATATGCATCTGTTTCATGAATTCTAGTATTCTATAAATAATATAGTCGACGATGAAAACAATCTGCTTATATTTTCAGGTTCATCAACCCATGCGATTCCGACGTTATCGGTTTTTCGATATTGGAAATGACTCGTACTATTACGACGATTACCTGAATGAATCAATTTTGCGAAAAGTTGCAGATAATTGTTACCTGCCTGCTAACCGGATTTTGCTTTCTCTTATTAAGGAATACGGAGTTCAATTTAAAGTTAGCTTTTCTATAACCGGCATTGCGCTCGATCAATTTCAGCTTTATGCCCCTGATGTGATTGAAAGCTTTCAGAAATTAGCAAAAACCGGATCGGTCGAATTTTTATCGGAAACATATTCTCATTCGCTTGTATCGTTTAAAGATGAGAATGAGTTTAAAAAACAGGTCGAGTTACATCGGGAAAAAATCGAAAAATTCTTTGGCGTAACTCCAACTGTCTTCCGCAATACTGAACTGATATATTCCGATGAAATTGGGGCAAAAGTAGCCGATATGGGTTTTAAAGCTATGATAACAGAAGGAGCTAAACATATCCTGGGCTGGAAAAGTCCGAATTATGTTTATTACAATGCTCTGAATCCCAAGCTCAAAATATTACTAAAAAATTTTAAATTGAGTGATGATATAGCTTTCCGATTCTGCAATAAGAGTTGGAGCGAATATCCTCTAACTGCATCAAAATATGTTAACTGGCTCAAACAGATCGACTCTAAAGAAGAAACCATTAACCTCTTTATGGATTACGAAACCTTTGGTGAACATCAGCATGCTGATACAGGAATTTTAAAATTTTTGAAAGATTTTCCGGCACAAATTTTCAAGAAATCGAATATGACATTCAGTACACCATCGGAAGTGGTTGACAGCTTACAGCCAATTGCTGCAGTACGTGTCCCCTTTGCCATCTCATGGGCCGATGAAGAAAGAGATCTTACTGCATGGCTGGGGAACGATATGCAGGAGGACGCCTTTAACCGGCTCTATTCCCTTAACGAAAAAATCAATAAATGTTCGGATAAAAAAATCCTGTCCGACTGGAAATACCTCCAGGCAAGCGATCATTTTTATTATATGTCGACAAAAATGCTTAGCGATGGAGAAGTGCATTCCTATTTTAATCCTTACGATTCTCCTTACGATGCTTATATTAATTACATGAACATTCTCAGTGATTTTATTATCAGGCTCAATGCATCTGTACCAGAAAGCTTCACTGAAAAAGAAATTGCCACACTGGCTGCTATTATTTTTGAGAAAAACCTTCAGATTGAAAAATACGAAGAAGAAATCAGGCGATTAAAAAAGCCCGCTCAAAAAACACCAGTACTCCGAAAAGTAAAACCTGTTGCTGGAAAATCAACCCCAGTGAAAAAAGATACAATGAAATCCGCTAAAAAGAGCTCTTTAACAAAAAAAGTATCGCCGGAACCTAAAAAAGTTCCCTCTTCTGCCACCAGAAACAAAACGGCGAAATCAACAAAACCTAAATCCTTAAAAATAAAATCTGTTAACAAGAATAGTAAACCTGCAAATAAGTCATAATCAAATCATTTTCCACATATTAAATTAAGAGTAGGAATGGCCGATAAAGTTTTAAGACCCGATTTTCTTTTCGAAGTAAGCTGGGAAGTATGCAATCAGATCGGGGGCATACACACAGTTATCTCTACTAAGGCGTTTTCATTGGTAGAAGAATACCAAAATAATTACATCACCGTAGGCCCGGATATGGTTTATGATTCAGGCGAAAATCCTGAATTTTCACAAGATTTTCAGCTCTACGCTGATTGGCAGCAACATGCAGAAAAATCAGGATTGCGTTTAAAGGTCGGAAGATGGAAAGTACACGGGAATCCTATAGCTATACTTATCGATTCCTCTGACTTTTTTAGTGAAAAAGATGAGATTTTTAGCAAACTATGGGAGGAATATAAACTTGATTCCCTATCCGGCCAATGGGATTATATTGAACCTGCCCTGTTTGGCTATGCCGTTGGTAAGGTGATTGAAAACTTTATTCTTTTTAATCTTTCAAACAATGACCTGATTGTTGCCCAGTTTCATGAATGGATGTCAGCTTCAGGAATATTGTATCTGAAGAAGGCCATACCCCAGGTGGCTACCATATTTACCACACATGCAACTATTCTGGGACGTACGCTTACATCTAACTTCAAACCCCTTTACGAACAGCTTACCGACTATAACCCGGAGGAAGTTGCCCGCGAATTTCGTGTTGTTTCCAAGCAGTCGCTTGAAAAAATTTCGGCTCAGGAAGCCGATGTTTTTACAACTGTTAGTGACATAACGGATCAGGAATGCGCTCACTTCTTAAAGAAGAAAACTGACCTTATTCTGCCTAATGGTTTTGAAGCCAGTTTTATACCTGATGAACCGGAGCTATCACAGAAACGTTCCGAAGCTCGGCAGAAAATGATTCGAGTCGCCTCATCACTAATCAATCAGGACATTTCTGAAGATGCTTTTATAGTTGCAACCAGTGGTCGATATGAATTAAAAAATAAAGGGATCGATTTATTCATTGATGTCATAAATAAATTACGCAGTAATTCTATTGACCGTCCAATAGTTGCCTTTCTATTTTGTCCATCGCATCATTATGGCGCGCGTAAGGACCTTCAGGAGGCCATTGAATCAGGAAAAAATCTTACCGAAGGTTCTAACTTGCTTACTCACTACCTCCACGATGCTGAGATGGATCCAATCCTCCATCGGATTCAGGAGTTGAATTTTACTAATGATAATTCTACTAAAGTTAAATTGATTTATGTACCCTGCTACTTGAATGGAGAAGATGGAATTTTTAATCTTACCTACTATAATTTACTGCTGGGTTGCGATCAAACAGTCTTTGCAGCTTATTATGAACCTTGGGGATATACACCCCTTGAAAGTATTGCCTATGGAATCCCAACTATTACAACTACATACGCGGGAATAGGCCGTTGGATAAAAGAAGAGTGCAAACAAGCATGCAAAGCTATTAAAATAATCGATCGTAAAAATAGTACCGACGAACAGGTTATTCATGAAATAATTGAAATAGTACTCAATCTATATTCATCTTCAAATGAAGAAATAAAAAAAATAAAAACGGAGGCCTTCCGGTTGTCTAAAACAGCACTCTGGAGTGGCCTAATTTCTAACTATTTTAATGCCTATTCTATAGCTCTACAGCGTATATCGGCTCGTGCCGACGATTTTATTGAGATCGATGAGAAGCCCGCTGAACAGACACATGTTCAAATTTCACCGCTAACCAATCAACCACAATGGAAAAGAATCATCGTACGCTCAAAACTGCCTAAAGGCTTAGAAAAGTTATTATTGATTGCTGAAAATGTCTGGTGGACATGGAGCGATGAAGCACAAGAGTTGTTTGAGATCATCGATCCTGTAATCTGGAGGGCCAGCGAATATAATCCGACTATTCTATTTGAACAGGTTCCGTTTAAACGACTTAAAGACCTAAGCAAAGATCAGAAATACATTGCTAAGCTTGATGAAGTATATAACCATTTCCTCAACTATATGGAAGGGAAGAAAGAGCTTACATCCCCGAAGATTGCATATTTCAGTATGGAATTTGGATTTCACGATAGTATAAAATTATATTCCGGAGGCCTGGGAATTCTGGCAGGCGATTACCTGAAAGAAGCAAGCGATGCCAAGGTTAATATTGTAGGTATTGGAATACTATACCGTTATGGCTATTTCACACAAATGCTTACTACATTGGGTGAACAACAAGCTTTATATGATTATCAACACTTTTCTAAGATCCCTGTTACACCTGTAAGAGATGAGGAGGGAGAATTCCATATGGTTCAGATTATGCTCCCGGGACGCGTTATGCATGCCCGTATCTGGAAAATGAATATCGGGCGTAATGAGATGTACCTTCTGGATACAGATTTCGAGAAGAATCTTCCTGAAGATCGTGTGGTATCGCATCAATTATATGGCGGTGATCGTGAAAATCGGCTGAAACAGGAACTTCTGCTTGGTGTGGGAGGTATACGGGCACTCGAACAACTCGGAATAAAACCAGATCTTTTTCATTGCAATGAAGGGCATAGTGCTTTTAATGGTCTTGAGCGCATTCGTATCTATATGCATGATCTGCAGTTCACTTTGGCTGAAGCCAAAGAAATTGTAAGAGCTTCAACACTATTTACTACTCATACTCCCGTGCCTGCCGGTCATGATCACTTCGATGAAGATCTTATACGAAAATATATGGGCCATTACCCAAGTCGTCTGCGTATAGAATGGGAAGAATTTATGGCTTTAGGACGAGCCAATCCGAACGACTGGAAGGAAAAATTTAATATGAGTTACCTTGCAGCTAACCTTGCCCAGGAAGTGAATGGAGTATCGATGCTTCATGGAGCTGTCACACGCGATATGTTTACTGCATTATGGCCAGGCTTTCTTCCTGAAGAACTTAATATAGGCTACGTCACAAATGGAGTACACTGGCCAACATGGACATCGAAGGAGTGGAAGGTAGTATACAATGAAATGTTCGAAGGTAACTTTACAGACAACCAGTCGAATCCTGATTTCTGGGGGCGGATTTACGATCAGTCTGATAAGCGGATTTGGGATCTGAAGCAGCAACTCAGAACTAAACTAATAAATGCTGTCAAAGAAAGGTTTAAAGAAAACTGGATTAAAAGGCATGAGGATCCGAAACAAATTATGGCTATAAATAATACGCTATCCGATAAAGTATTAACCGTTGTGTTTGCACGGCGATTTGCCACCTATAAAAGGGCACACCTCCTGTTCAATAATCCGGAACGGCTTGCTAAACTTGTAAATAATCCTGAAATGCCGGTCCAGTTTATTTTTGCAGGTAAAGCTCATCCTGCCGATAAAGCTGGTCAGGAACTCATACAAATGATTACCAATTATTCGAAAAAGCCGGAATTTCTGGGTAAAGTACTCTTTCTTCAAAACTACAGTATTGGTCTGGCAAAGTTACTTGTTTCAGGTGCCGATATCTGGATGAATACACCAACACGCCCGCTCGAAGCCTCAGGTACAAGCGGAGAAAAGGCGGTTATGAACGGCACCCTTCATTTCAGTGTTCTTGATGGCTGGTGGGTAGAAGGTTATCAGCCCGATGCCGGTTGGGCGCTGACAAACGAACGCACCTATGAAAATCAATCATTTCAGGATAATCTGGATGCAGAAATTATTTACAGCATTTTTGAAAATGAAATAATTCCAGCATTCTATAACCGTAATGGTGAAGGTTTCTCTAAGGAATGGGTTCAATTTATAAAAAACACCATTTCCGGTGTATCTTCTAAATTCACAACGCACCGGATGATAAATGATTATACAAGACAATATTATTCACGACAATATGAGCGAACGCTAAAAATGAGGGAAAACGATTACGATATGGCAAAACGTATTTCGTCATGGAAGCGGCGAATGATCCGTTCCTGGGATAGTATTGAAGTACTTGAGATAAAACTTTTCGAGAAGAGTACGGAAACACTTGATACGGGAACTGAATATAACGGTGAAGTTGTACTGGATCTGAATGAAATCAATCCAAAATATGTAGGTGTCGAACTGGTTATTACAGAAAATATGAAGGAAATGGTTAATATTTATCCCTTCCAACTGGTCAGTACGGAGGTTGGGAAAGCTGTATTCCAGGCTAAAATTCTAAATGACAGACCCGGCACTTTTAATTACGGAATAAGAGTATACCCTGTACATGAATTTCTTCCGCACCGACAGGATTTTGGCCTGATAAAATGGATTTAAAAAATCGGATGTGAACTATCTATTTGTTTAGGTTATAAGTTACTTTCCTTAAGTATTTTATAACCGTAATTTTTTAATGTTACAATCTCTGTCAGATTTATTTTCTCATCTGAGAAAATATCCACGAATTCCCTCTTTAAAAAGGTATTATCCAGTTGAAATTCCACTTCTTCATTACTCAGATTGGCCAGAACCACAAATGTTTCCTTATCATTACTGCGCTCAAAAGCAAAAACATTCTTTGATTCAAAAACAGGCAACATAATAAACGAGCCCCCTTGTGTACCATTCCAAAATACCGAATGTTCTTTTTTTACTCGAATCATATCCGTATAGAATTGCTCCCATCGGTTTTCAGTCCAGAGTACCTCATCTTTTTCAAAAAACAGCAACTTCCTATCCCAGCCTATTTCTTGTCCTGTATAGATAAGAGGCATTCCCGGTAAAGTGAAGGTTAGCATGGAAAGAGCTTCAACAGCCTCTCCCATACGCTCGAATTCGGTTCCGTTCCATGAGTTTTCATCATGATTTGTAATAAAATTCATTCGGTATATATCGGGATCGTATATCGAATCCATACGTGTAAAATAGTCTTTCAGATCTTCAACTGTTTTATTGGTCTGAGCAATTTCATTCATTATATGATGAAGCTCCCAGGCATAGTTCATATCGAAAGCCTTCTCTACCAGACAACGATCGGCTTCATCTTCAGCCAGCATAAAAACAGGTTTAATACTATCAAGTGCAACACGTATTCCATTCCAGAAATCGCAGGGAACCGATCCGGCTACATCACAACGATATCCATCGATATCCATTCCGGAAACCCAATATTTAAAGGTACTCTTCAACTCCTTACGAAGTTCCGGGTTACTGTAATTCAAATCTGCAACATCCCACCAATCGGTTTCATTCGGATCAATAGGATAAGTCATCCCTAATTTTAGAAGTCTTTTATAATATTCCTGATGTTGCTGCATCCAGTCAGGGTTCCATGGAATAGTGTCGGCTTTAACATGAGTGTAATATTCCGGTTTTGTTGTTACCCATTCATGATCCCACGCTGTATGATTTACTGCTATATCAAGAATAACATGCATTCCCAATTCATGAACTTTGGTCACCAGCGCTTTGAAATCATCCAGAGTCCCAAAATCAGGATTAACAGATAGGTAATCTTTAGTTGAATAATAACTCCCCAAGTACTTTGCCCGCTCTGTTGGATCTTTAATTTCTTCGATCAATAGTGTTTGAGTAGCTTTTCTATTCAGTTCTCCAACAGGGAAAATCGGCATCAGCCAAATAATATCGATCCCCATTTTCTGCAAACGGGGAAGATGTTCCGCAAAGGCCTTGAAAGTACCCTCTTGTGTATATTGTCCGATATTTACTTCGTAGATCACTGCATCTTTTGTCCATTCAGGGTGAATTACTTCCGATTTAACAACATATTGTTTCTGTTTCGATTCACTCGCCTGAGGTCCCGAACAGGCAACCACCAATACATAAAGGAAAATGCTCTTAAAAAAATTAGACGTACTCATTTTCATTATATTTTTTATTTAGGAACAATTATTTCAAAACCCAATGATGATATTTCAATACTTATTTTAGCACTGCCGGAAAAAATTTCCGAACCAAATACAGATTTGATTTCTTTATCCGCAAAGTAGGGATCTTCAAATTCAATTGTTCTTGATTTGTTACTTTTATTAAAAATTACTACCGCAAAATCATCAAAATAGCTACGGATATAAACAAGTTCCTTATCACTAACCATGAGAAAACGCAGATCGCCATAGAGAAGGGACATACTATTCCTTCTCAGACGAGCCAATGTAGTCACTACTTGTTTTACTTGTTTTTCAGATTCTGAAAGTTTTTCGAATTTCATCCATCGCCGGTTGTCGGGATCGTTAGCGCCGGGTAGTCCTATTTCATCGCCATAGTAAATGCAGGGAATGCCCGGAATAGTCATATTGAAAGCGTGAAGCATCATCAATTTTTTATATCCCGATGAATCACCCACTCCAATATTTCTTGTCCAGCCGGCATATTTTGAATTTTCAGAAAATGACAGATCGTCCCCTGCCAGGGAAATGAATCTTGGCCGGTCCTGGTTGCCGGAAATGTATCCCATCAGATTATGATATCCATAATATCTCAGGCTTTGATTCAATGAACTTTTCAATCGTTCGAAAGATTCACCGGAACGGGCAAAGACAGCCACCGCATCGTCATATACATTAAAATCGAACTGTGCATCGAGCATACCCGAACCAATATAGCTGGCAATTAATTCAGGACTTCCATAGGTCTCACCAATTTGAAACGCTCCGGTACTGCAGGGTGTAATTTCTTTAATTTTTCTTGTCAGTGTGCGCCAGAAAAGCTCATCAATATGTTTGGTGGCATCGTGCCGGAAACCATCGAAACCATATTGCCCGATCCATACCAGAGCGGAATCTGTCATAGGATCTACAACCTCGGGTCGTCGAAGATCAAGTGTGGGAAGAAAAGTATCAAACCAGGTTGTTAGCCGGTATTCGTCCCATTTTTCGGTATTCAGTGTGCCATCGGGCAAATACAGTGACGTAGCCCAATCAGGATGTTGCTGGTATACAGGATGCAATTCGTGCACATGATTTGCCACATAATCGAGCAAAATATTCATGTTATCCGAATGGACATCATCAATCAATTTATGCAATTCGGTGCTTGTCCCATAACGGTAATCAATCTTTGTGGAGGAGACAGGCCAGTAGCCATGATAACCGGAAAAACGTGTCCGCGGATCGGGAAATAAACCATAAGCTGTAACCGGATTCTGCGTAATAGGTGATAACCACAGCGCATTAACCCCCAGCGAATCGAAATAACCTTCACGAATTTTCTGATCGATCCCCAGTATATCGCCACCATAATAATTAGCCTTGGGCAATATTTCAGGATCATTGACCGGCTCGTCGTTGCCGGGGTTTCCATCATAAAACCGGTCGATCATCATAAAATAAAGGATCATGGATTGCCAGTCGTAACGCGATAATCTGGAGGGATTTTCCAGTACCCTGCCATGTTCAAGCGGAATGAGCAGATCGTTTGCTAGACCCGTTTCATTGTAACCAAAAACCCTTATAAAGGAACGCTCCAGATTTTTAGCAGCAGAAGGAATTTTAACCGTAATTAAATTTTCATCTACAATAGCTGATATCTTCCGATTCTGCCAGAAAGCATAAACCTGCTGAAGGTCCGAATCTGAGATCAAGGAAATTTTCCGCCCCCGGTAACTCTTCGTGCGAATAAAAGGTAATTCCTCCTGTTTATAATGACCCACTTTAAGCAGTGAATTGTAACCTCCTATGTTATTATCCACCGAATCGGTACTGGCCGGATCACGAATCTCTTTTCCATCAACAAGGAGTAAATATTGATATTCTCCCGGTGGTAATTCAAATTCTTCAAGCCAGATTCCTTCAGCATTTTTTTTCATAGTTGAGAGCATCGCATTCCAGTAATTCAAAGTTCCCCGGAGTTTTACAGAATTATAGTTGACATTACCCGGATCGAACCATATCTGTATTTTTTCATTTTTAAAATTCTTAATCAGAATAGTCTGCGAAGGTCTTCCATGAAAATTTAGGGTTAGTTCAGACAGGGCTTGCAGTTCCTGTTTACGGATAAGAATATATTTATTCGTGTCGGAAGTTCTTATTACTTCAACCTCGTCAGGAAAATGTAAAGAAAGACCTTCAGGAATATTGATTAAATAATCTGATACGAAAAATACTGCCGTATCATTTGTAAATACTACCGAAGAAGCCAATCTGCATATTGGGTCACCTAAATATTTTTTAGCTGGATTACAGCTAACAATTACTGCCAGCAGAACAGATAGTTTGAAAAGACGCATAGAGTAACCCATTAATTTGGAATTTCTTGAAATTCAGACAATCTCTATGGCTCAGTTCTTACGCCATAGAGAAAGCTGAATCCATTGTCAATTTTTAATTATAAAAAATATCCCTTCCTAATATCCCGGATTTTGGGTTAAAACACCTCCGGGTGTGCCGTCGATTGCATCCTGAGGAATAGGCAATAAAACAGCTGTCGCAGATGAAGCATCCGGCTTATTATCCTTAGGCAAAAGGAATGTCCCAAAACGAATCATATCCTGCCTACGATGTCCTTCCCAATAGAGTTCACGTCCCCGTTCATCCAGAATATCCATTAATTCGAGATCTAATAACTCCGGTGCATTACGTTTTGTCCTGATTTCATTTACAATGGCAAGGGCTCCACTCATATTATCGGTTCGGGCCAAGCATTCCGCTTTCATAAGCAATGCATCGGCATAGCGCCAAATCAGGTAGTCGTTGGGTGTGCGCAACAGATTAACCGGATTCACCCTGGGTGGATATTTTAAAGCCCTAACTCCATTGCTCTCTGTAGCAGTAAAGAAAGGACATTCAAAAGTAAAATATAAAGGAGCACCGGTTCGTTCGGAAACTGAATCTCCTGAAGGAACATTATATTGCTGTCCGTAATTAAATCCTAAATAGACTCCCATGTCGTCATAGAAGCGATCGTCCTTCCATCGCAAATCACCTCCTATTGCCGTATCGGTACCATTAACCCATACCTGGTTTAAATAGCCTTCGGTCACACATCCTCCGTTCCAATTAGTTCCAGGCGGACGAGTACCGCCAAAAGTCTGGTTATAATGAAAATGAGGTGTAACCCAGACAACACGGTTATCTAATCCATAATTATCTCCATCATCTAATACGGCTATAAAAATGGCTTCATCATCGGGTTTTTTATAGTTAGTCTCATTGTTCACGGAAAACATGGCATAATAATCCTCAGCCAAACCATAATGAGCCGAAGCAATCAACTCATCAAGATAAATCTGGCAGGAATCCCAACTAGCGACACCAGTATAAACCTCTTTATTTAAATATAATTTAGCAAGCAGCATTAACCCTGCATCTCTTGTAGGTTCTCCATAAAGGGCTTGCTTATAATCAGGTGTTCCGGCTTCTGTCACTCTTAACTTCATGTCAGGTAAAATATCTTTCAAAAGACTTACCAGTCTATAAAAACCTGCTGGTCCCTCGTATATAACAGGAATAGTTGAAAAATCAAGGTTAAAAGGATCACGTACCGGATATTTACTATATAGATCTAACAGCATGTATTCGTAAAATGATCGGAGAAATTTAGCCTGTGCCCTGTAAATCCAAAGAAAGTCTTCATCAGCGGGAGTCTCAACTGCCAAATTGAAGAGAGCTGTATTTGCACTTGAAATACCTGTATTCAGGGCATCCCAGGTAGCATTCACGTCACGGTGACGAGGAACCCACGTATGATAGTAGTTCTGCTCCCAAACTCCATTATCTCCCCAATCGGTTCCTCTTGTGGGAAACATACATTCATCCGTGGTGGTCTCCATCATACCCCAGACATTTTCACGTAACCATAAACCCCTCAGCTGACCTAAGGGTGGAGCGAGCAGATTAGGAAGGAGAGCGGGATCGGAAGTAACAACTTCTTCTGTTAGTTCATCCAGTATCTCTTCATCTAGAGAACAGGAGGGGACAAAGAGTATAACAATCAATATTATCCCTAATATTTTAAAAATGACTTTTCTTTTCATAATACAATACTTTATAGAGTTAGAAAGTAACATTTATACCAGCTATATATGATCTAGATTTTGGATAGCTGGAAATATCCACTCCAAGGGATCTGATATCATCTTTCGACTGGTTGCTGTTTACATCGGGATCAAAGCCAGAATAGTTGGTGAAAAGCAATAGGTTCGATCCGGAAATATAGACACGGAATCTGCTCATCCATTCAATATTTTTCAAAATTAATGTATATCCAATAGTCGCATTAGCTAAGCGAACGTACGATCCATTCTCCAGATATCTATCGGAAACTTCCGTAGCAAGATCATAGTTTATTTCGTCATAGACATAGTCGGTCAAGGCATTCTGGGCCAATTCCACATTAGTCTTTTCTAAAAGTAGTGCGGTATTGTTGAAGATTTTATTCCCGTGTTTACCCTCGAAGAAGAAACTAAAATCGAAATTTTTATACTCAAATGAATTGGTTAAACTCCAGGTAAATTTCGGTTGAGGATTCCCCAAGAATGTTAGTGAATCAGTTGTCCGACCAAGTTCATTTGGTTCGGTTTGCAGATAGAAGATATCTCCATCAGGTGAAATGGAATCTACTCGCAATCCATAAAATACATTCATCGGTTGATCACTGGTAATGACCTGCACGTAAGCATCGGTTAAACCCTGACCGGCTGCACGGCCTGTTGGATACTGATCAACAGGAAGATCATTTACAATATTTGTCAGATAGGTGGCATTGACATTAACTTGCCAGGTAAATTCGCCCTTTGTTAGCGGGTAAAGTGATACCCCGATTTCCAGACCGGTATTCACTATTGAACAGGAATCAATATTCCTGACAACAGTGGCAGTTGGTGAGCCGGGTGGTGCAGGTATCTGGTGTAGCAGATCAGTAGTTGTTTTTCGGAACCAATCTAATGTTCCGGAAACACGTCCCTTAAAGATCCCAAAGTCAAGTCCGATATTGCTTGAAGTGGTAGTTTCCCAGGCAATATCAGGATTTGGTGTCCGTGATATTTTAAATCCTGCTATTTGTTGTCCGCCGATTATGGCTCGACTACCATCGTCAATTGTGTAGAGGTACCTTGAATTTTTAGTTCCGACTTCAGAGTTACCGGTTTGGCCCCAACCAAATCTTAATTTAAGATTACTGATTGCGTCTATATTTTTCATAAACTCTTCCTGTGTGATTCTCCAGGCAAATGCTGCTGAAGGGAAATAACCATATTTTGTATTCGAACCAAATTTGGATGAACCATCAGCTCTCAAAGTAAATGTAGCCAGGTATTTTTCTGCAAGATTATAATTGATCCTTCCAAAAAATGATTGCATCTGATAGGTATCTGCCCAGGAACTTATTTCGCTATATGAACTTTGTCCGGCCTGAATTCTGTTAGTATATAAAATACCGTCTGTTGCATAACCTCCTCCTAATGTTTTGTTACCGCGCAGATTAAAATCCTGATATGAATATCCGGCAAGAAAATCTAGTTTTTGGGTGCCAAAAGTCATAGAATAATTTAATGTATGCTCAATTACGTAATTCCAGAGTTCTTTATTGTTAATTTCTCCTACACCACTGGTGCCGGCGGTATAATCCAATTTTTGACTCTGATTAATGAAACGGTTTGCATTGGAATAATTCATTCCTAGATTAACTTTATAACTTAAATTGTCAAGAATTTGTAAACTTGCAGCTATCCCACCAAGCATTGTTATTGTTCGGGTTAAATCGCTATGATATGCCAACATAGCCGATGGCACACGCTCATTCCCCGCACCTGTCTGAAAAACATTACCCAATTCATCTTCAAGCGGCCAGGTAGGATTTGCTTTCAGCGCACCTAAAAGCAGGTCTCCCTCATAACCTCCGGCACCTACCGGTGGCCTGTTAGATTTTTCATGAGTCATAGTAAGATTTGTCTCAACTAATAATCTGTTATTTAAGCCTTTCTGACTTAAATTAAGCCTCCCGCTATATTTCTCACGATCTGAATTTTTAATAATACCTTTCTGATTCAAATAGCCTAATGACACTCGATAACTGGTGTTTTTCGTGCCATTGGAAAGAGAAAAGTTGTGAGTTTGTCCATAACCGGTTCTAAAGATTTGATCCTGCCAGTCCGTATTTGCTCCATAATCGTATTCGCTTCTTCCAAGTGTGTCAACACGAATCACCCGCCACTCGTCGGCTGTTAATACATCAAGCTTTCTGGGAAGTTCTGAGATACTGAATGAAGTTGAATAATCCACTTCACTCTTTCCTTCTTTTCCTTTTTTGGTAGTAATGATAATTACACCGTTTGCTCCCCGTGAACCATAAATGGCTGCTGCTGAGGCATCCTTTAAAATATCGATACTCTCAATATCATTAGGATTTAGGAAGTTTAAGGGATTAGTGGCCGTCGATCCAATTCCCCCTTTAGATGGTCCATCCGGAGAAGTATTTTGCATGTCCATCGGAATACCATCTATAACATATAAAGGTTGGGCACCCGATCGGAAAGTGCTGGCCCCGCGAACTGTTATGCTGGCCCCTGCTCCCGGTTCACCATTATTTGAAGTAATCTCAACCCCTGCAACCCTTCCCTGCATCATTTGTTCGGGAGTTGCTCCTGGGATAGCATTAAAATCTTCCTGATTTAATGAGGTCATCGCCCCCGTTAGATCGCTCTTTTTGGAAGTTCCATAGCCTACCACCACAATCTCATCGAGTTCCATTATATCTTCCCGAAGTGTGATCAAAATTTCGATTTGATCAGCCACAGGAATTTCCTGTGATGTGTAACCGATAAATGAAAAAATGAGTGTGGCAGTCTCCGGTGCAGTGACTGTATAATTACCATCAAAATCGGTAATAGTACCCTGTGTTGTACCTTTTATCTGAATGCTGACACCCGGCAGGGGAATTCCCTCGGCATCGGTAACCTTACCGGAGATATCCCTGTCCTGTGCGAAAACCGCCAGCTGCATGAAGCAAAAAAGCAGTAGCGCCAGAAGTTTGCTGTAGATAGTTTTTTTCATATTTATTTGTTTTTAGCAGTTAGAAATTCTGGTTAGTTTATTGTTTTTGTATTTATGTATATACCCCTTCAGCTATTTTTATTCTGGTTTCAGTGTTCCCGGAAATGACATGATTGTTTCCGTTAATTAATAATTGAGCGGGAATATCCGATTCATTAAATAAAGTTACTGAATCTTTTTTCACAATAATTTTTAAAAGACTATCACGAAAAATGATTTTAAATGAATAAGATTTCCATTTGTCCGGAATCCGGGGATTAAGTAAAAGTTTATCGTTTCGTATCCGTTTCCCCGCAAAACCTTCTATTAGCGACATCCATGTTCCGGCCATGCTGGTTATATGAAGGCCTTCGCCTACTTCATTATTATAGTCATCCAAATCGAGCCGTGAAGTATTCAGGTATAAGCTATACGCTCTTTCAATCTCGCCAATACGGGCAGCTATAATAGCATGCACACACGACGATAGTGACGACTCGTGAACGGTCCTGGATTCGTAAAAATCAAAGTTCCTTTTGATCGTTTCCGTATCGTAACGATACTCGAAGAGATATATTCCCTGCAGCACATCGGCCTGCTTGATAAAACAGGAGCGTAGAATCCGGTCCCACGACCAAT
>CAZQCO010000043.1:0-31537 GCA_964592225.1 uncultured Bacteroidales bacterium | reverse complement strand
ATTAGTAATATAAAACATCCCAAAAAATGAGAATTTCTATTTTCTCAATGATTATAGTATCGATGATATCCTGTAAACCTGGTAATAGGGAATCGCTGAAACCCATGCCATCCGGTGCGCCGGGAGATCTTCTTCTGGTAATGAGCAATAAATTATGGGATTCGTTTTCAGGCGATACAATTCGCAGTATTTTAGCAGGTCCGGTCGATGCTCTTCCCCAGGATGAGCCGCGATTTGATGTAATTAGAATTGACTATAGTGCTTTTGGAAAAAATTTTAAACAACAGCGTAATATCGTTGTAGTAAAAGTCGGCTCAGATCAGCAGGAAGCAGAAATATTGGTACAGAAGGGACTTTGGGCACGCACACAAATTTTAATTTCATTACTTGCCCCCGATGAGAGTGCATTAATACTATTATTAAATGAGAATCGCGATAAACTTTTATCGCTGCTTGTAAACACTGAGCTTAAAAGGTTAATGGATGCCTATCATTCCAATAGTGACAAAACCCTTGCTGATAAGTTAAAGAAAGAACAGAATTTATTGCTGACAGTTCCGATAGGATATGAAATAAATACCTTAGATAAGGATTTCGTGTGGCTCTCGCAGGAGTATCGCGATATTATTCAGGGGATTCTGATTTATAGCTATCCCTATACTGATAAAGAAACTTTTACACGTGATTATTTAGTGACGAAAAGAAATATCTTTCTTAAGAATAATGTTCCCGGAGAACTGGAAGGTTCTTATATGACAACCGAACCTTTATTCCCTCCTTTATTTAGGGAGTATAAGCTCAATAATGAAAGTTATACAGCTGAGCTGCGCGGCTTATGGCGGGTACAGGATGGATTGGCAATGGGTGGGCCGTTTGTCAGCATAACACAACTCGATCAGAAGCGTAACCGGATTGTTACCGTAGAAGGTTTTGTTTTTGCTCCGGGTCATAAAAAAAGAGACCTGCTACAGCAACTTGAAGCCATAATTTTCACACTAAATTTTACCGATAACCAGAGTACCCATAGTGATTGAGTTGGTACCTCTATCAGGGGAAGATATTACTCGATATCGTAACGACCGTGAAATTGTTCGTAAAACTGCGCTGCAAATAATTAAAGATTTTGACCGATTTGGGATTAAGGTCCAGTTTCCCGGTGACCTGCATATGGCATATGATGTCTTATTCGCTCAACTTTCGCCTATAATTCAGAATTTACTAAATACCAGTCATTCTAAACTTGATGCATTGCTCTATACCATCGATCTGAACGAAAGCGCTATTGTCAAGGGAGTAACCGAGATGGCAAACCTGGAAATACACGAGGTCATTTTCCATCTGCTTCTCGAGCGTGAATTAAAGAAAGTTATTACGCGCGAATATTTTAGTCGGAAAAAATAGAATTCTTTTAGCTTTAGCAGGTACCCATAATTATTCAATTCTCACTTAGAATTATTATTTTTAGCCAATGTTAGAAAAAATTGGAAAGGAATAATTTTAAAATCCTTATTTATGGAACAGGATTAATGGAAGAATGATATGAGAAACAATAGAATACTTGTTGGAATAACTCACGGCGATATAAATAGCATAAGTTATGAAGTAATTATAAAAGCCTTATTAGACAACAGGCTTTATGATACCTGTACTCCTATAGTATATGGATCGCCTAAAGTTGCAGCCTACCATCGCAAAGCTTTAAATATTGATAATTTTAGTTTTAACATAATTAAGTCGCCCGATGAGGCAAACCCGAAGAAATCAAATATTATTAATTGCATCGATGAGGATGCAAGAGTTGAGCTGGGCAAAATAACGGATTATGCCGGTATTTCGTCTATTATGGCTCTCGAAATAGCAACTCAGGATCTGGCTGATAAAAAAATCGATGTTTTAGTTACTGGCCCTGTCAATAAATACAATATTCAGTCGGATAAATTCAATTATGCCGGCCATACGGAATTCCTCGAATCGCGGTTTAATTCTGAAGGGGCTCTGATGTTTATGATCAATGATTTTATAAGAGTAGGAGTTGTTACCGGACATATTCCTATAGCCAAGGTAACGGAATATATTACTAAGGATAGTATTATGCGTAAGCTTCGAATTATGAATAATTCTCTTATTCAGGATTTTGGAATCAGAAAACCACGTATTGCCGTTCTTGGACTTAATCCGCATGCCGGCGATAATGGAGTTATAGGCGATGAGGAACAACATGAGATAATTCCGGCATTAACTGCTATCCGCGAAGAAAACATACTGACATTTGGGCCCTTCCCGGCTGATGGTTTTTTTGGCTCTTCAAATTATACCAAGTTCGATGGAATACTGGCGATGTACCATGATCAGGGTCTTATTCCATTTAAGGCAATGAGTCCTGACGAAGGCGTTAATTTTACCGCAGGCCTGTCGGTTATCCGGACTTCGCCGGCGCATGGAACTGCTTATGAAATTGCCGGTAAAAATGAAGCATCCCCCGATTCATTTCGGCATGCTATTTATCTTGCATGTGATATATTTAATACACGAAATGGATATAAAGAAATTACTGCCAACCCATTAAAATCTTATGATATTTCTGATCTTTAATTTTTATGCATACACGCATATCGAATGAGAAGAGAGTATGCTTAATTTTAAAATTAATCTGAATGCTTGATTATATTAAAGGTGAAATTGCCGAACTGACACCCACTCATATTATTCTTGAACAGAGCGGTATCGGGTATGAAATAAATATCTCACTATTTAGTTACTCAAAATTGCAGGGACTAAGTGAGTGTAAAATTTATTTACATCAGGTAATTCGTGAAGATGCTCATCTGCTTTTTGGATTTTCCTCGCTGGAGGAAAGAAAAATCTTCCGGTTGCTGATATCAGTTTCAGGCGTAGGAGCCAATACAGCAAGAATGATTTTGTCTTCCATGTCGTCCGATGAGGTGCAATTGGCAATTGCTGAAGGTAATGTGAGTCTTCTGCAATCAATAAAAGGAATTGGAGCTAAGTCGGCTCAACGCATTATTATAGATCTGAAAGATAAAGTGATAAAATCGGCCGATGGTGCACAAATATTCAGATCGGCGGACAATACAATAAAAAATGAAGCGTTATCTGCACTGGAGATACTTGGATTTACAAGGAAACAATCGGAGAAGGTAGTTGATAACTTATTGTTGAAAAATGCTAATATGCCTGTGGAAAATTTAATCAAACAGGCATTAAAGCTTTTATAGCCTTAATTTTAACCGGGTGCAAGTAGAAACGGGAAAGATTAAATATACGGGTATTATGAGAAGTGGGTTGTATAGACCTGCTGTTATAGTATTTGCAATAGGTTTATTGTATTTCAATTCTTCTGTATTTTCACAGAACTCGTCGCCCTCTGATACTTTGCCAACCACTGGTTTACGATATCCTATTAATGAGCGCGATAATTATCCTTTTTCAAACTCAGGAAGCCAGTCGCCTCTATTGCTGCGTCCGCCATCAAATGTGAAACAAAACATAGAGTACGATCCCGAATCGAAGCAATACGTTTTCAGTGAAAAAGTGGGGCAATTGAATTATCGACCTCCTGCTTCCATGTCTTTTGATGAGTACAGGCGATATGATGCACAGAAGTCAGAAAGAGATTACTGGCGGGAGAAATCGCTCGAGGAATCCGGAGCTGGTCCTTCCTTCATGAAAAACCTCAGGCTTGGCAACCAGGCTGTCGATAAAGTATTTGGTACCGATGTCATTAATATAACTCCGCAGGGGAGTGCTGAACTAATATTTGGGTATACTATTTCGAGGAACGAAAATCCGTTGTTGCCGGTAAAAAACAGGCGCAACGGTTCTTTACTCTTCAAATCGAAAATTCAGATGAACGTTACCGGATCGATAGGTAATAAATTTGAAGTTGGTCTTAGTTACAATACTGAAGCAACTTTCGATTTTGAGAATAAGACAAAACTGGAATATTCCGGGGAAGAAGATGAGATCATTAAGAAAATTGAAGCCGGGGATATTTCATTTTCATTGCCAGGATCTCTCATCACAGGAAGTCAGAGTTTATTTGGACTTAAAACCGAATTACAGTTTGGAAGACTTACCGTAACAAGTGTAATGAGCCACCAGAAAGGTGAATCGTCATCAATAAATGTACAGGGAGGAGCACAGCTTGTCGAGTTCGAAATAGATGTCGATGAATACGATGTCAACCGGCATTTTTTTCTGGCACATTTCTTTCGCGATCATTATAACCAATGGCTGAAGAACCTGCCCTATATCGAGTCGCAGGTTCAGATACAACAAATAGAAGTTTGGGTGGTAAACAAACAGAGCGATTATTCTGAAGTTCGCAATATCGCAGCTTTCATGGATCTGGGAGAAGGTTATGATTCGGAGGGCAATCCAAATTTCTTTGCAGGTACTAATGTCATAGGCCCAATACGGGGAGTCGATGCTCCTGCTTCTAACAATAATAATGCTCTTTATACCATGTTGATGAACCAAAGTGGTATAAGAACTTTGGGTACTGCTAAAAATGCCATAGAATCAGCTAGTGGGAATGCATTTAGCGATGGCCGCGATTATGTTTTACTTGAGAGTGCACGTCCACTTTCCGACAGAGAATATACCCTGAATCAGGAACTGGGATATATTTCTCTTAATTCTCCACTGCGCAACGATGAGATACTTGCTGTTGCATTTACTTTTACATACCGCGGACGAACCTACCAGGTAGGTGAACTTTCAAATCATGTTGGCTCGCCGGGCGTTTTAGTATTAAAGCTTCTTAAAGGGACAACAGCTTCGCCGAAATTTCCCAACTGGGATCTGATGATGAAAAACGTTTATGCGATAGGTGCTTACCAGGTAAGCCCGGAAAATTTTGTATTAAATTTATTGTACCGTAACGATAAAACAGGAGTCCCCGTAAATTATATTTCTGAAACTGATTCCGCTGATATATCTCCGTTGGTGCAAAAACAGCCTTTGCTGAAGGTTCTGGAGCTGGATAATCTTGACACACGAAACGAACCTAATCCTGATGGGGTTTTCGATTATGTTGAAGGAATAACTATTAACTCAAGGAACGGAAGGATTTACTTTCCTTTGCTCGAACCTTTTGGCTCCGATTTACGAAGAAAAATAGTTGAGGGAGCCAGCAATTCATTTGAGGCAGAGCGTATTGCTGATAAATATGTTTTTGAAGAATTATACGATTCAACAAAAACAAGGGCCGAACAGGTTGCCGAAAAAAATAAATTTTTCTTTAAGGGACAATATCAGTCCTCATCAAGTTCAGAAATACAGCTCAATGCGATGAATATTCCTAGAGGTTCAGTGGTTGTAACCGCCGGTGGGCGAACCCTGGATGAAAATGTGGATTATACTGTCGATTATACCCTGGGCAGGGTTAAGATCATTAATCAGGGACTCCTGGAATCAGGTACACCTATTCGTATCTCCCTTGAAAGTAACTCCCTTTTCAATATTCAAACAAAAACCTTGTTAGGAACCCACCTCGATTACCGTATTTCCGAAAACTTCAACATTGGTGCTACCCTGATGAAACTGACTGAGACACCTTTAACAAAAAAAGTCAATATGGGCGATGAACCCATTTCAAATACCATATGGGGCTTAAACACATCGTACCGTACTCAGAGTCAGTTACTCACAACTCTGGTAGATAAGTTGCCCTTTCTTGAAACCAAACAAACTTCAAGCATTATGTTTGAAGCTGAATTTGCCCAACTGATACCTGGTCAGGCTAAAATAATCGGTAAAAATGGGGTGGCCTATATCGACGATTTTGAAGCAGCTCAGACTAAAATTGAGATGAAGACTTTCTCTAGTTGGCACCTGGCTAGTCCACCAAAAAATAATCCCGATTTTTCACATAGCAATGATATTGGTCTTGGAATTGGCTATGGACGCGCCAAACTTGCCTGGTACGTTATCGATCCGCTTTTTTACAGAAGTAGCGGACTAAATCCCGGTAACCAGGAAATCAATGATGATTTAAAAAGTCATTACGGACGAAGGATCAGGGAAAATGAAATATTTCCTACCAAAGAAAGTGAACTCCCGGGCGAAAATTTTATTTCCATTTTAAATCTTGCCTATTATCCTGATGAAAGAGGCCCCTATAATTATGATCCTGACCTGAATTCCAATATTAAATTGCCAAATCCTCAAGGCAGATGGGGTGGTATAATGAGGGAAATTATCAATAGCGATTTTGAGACCTCGAACATCGAATTTATTGAGTTTTGGTTAATGGATCCATTTCTTGAAGATTCACTCTCTGGAGGAGGCGATCTTTTCATACATCTGGGCGAAATTTCCGAAGACATCCTGCCTGACTCCCGTAAAGCATTTGAAGGCGGCTTACCCAGCAGCCCTGACGATACTACGGGCTATGATAATACGATCTGGGGACGTGTTCCATCCGGACAGGCTTATCTGAATACATTCGCGGGTGAAGAAGGAAGGCAATATCAGGATGTGGGCCTCGATGGATTAATCGATACCGATGAGGAATCGTTTTTTAGTTCCTACCTTCAAAGTGTTAACCCGAATATTGTACCAACTCTGCGTGAGGACGTTTCGGCCGATGATTTTGAGTATTTTCTCAGCGACGGACATAACCTGGCGGGCCATGGAATCCTGGATCGATATAAGAATTTTAATAACCTGGAAGGAAATTCTCCGCCTCTGGGATCCGGTCTGGAATATACACCCTCCAACTCGAATGAACCGGATATTGAGGACATAAACCGTGATAATACCTTAAATACAGTAGAAACTTATTTTCAGTACCGGGTAAGCTTACGTCCTGAGGATCTTGAACAGGTGGGTCAAAATTTTATTGTCGATAAAATTGAAGCAGAGGTACCTGATTTTGAACAGAATGTGCGTTGGTATCAGTTCCGCATTCCCTTGAGTGAATGGGAAAGCAAAATGGGCGATATTGAAGATTTCAAATCTGTAAGGTTTATGCGTGTCATGCTTTCCGGATTCGAACAAAAAGTAGTTCTTCGGTTTGCCACTCTCGATTTGTTAAGGGGTGAGTGGAGAAGATACAATTTTGATATCAGCGAAACCAATCCCGATGCGACCATTCAACCCGGAGGAACCAGCTTTGAAGTATCTGCGGTTAATTTCGAAGAAAATTCGGAACGTACTCCGATTAATTATATACTGCCCCCGGGAATTGATCGTGTAATTGATCCGGGCAATCCGCAGGTGGCACATCTGAACGAACAGTCTATTTCACTTAAAATTGGCAACCTTGAAGATGCCGACGGAAGGTCAGTATTCAAGAATGTCCAGCTCGATTTGCGTCAATATAAGAATCTCGAAATGTTTATACATGCCGAGGATCTTCCGGGCCAGAATTCAAATCTGGGTGATTTCGAAATATCTGCTTTCATCCGTATTGGCTCTGATTATAAAAATAATTACTATGAAATTGAGGTACCACTAATGGTAACTCAGCCGGGACAATACAATGATAATAATGACAGTCATCGCGAAATTGTATGGCCTGAGGCCAACAAAATAGAGATGATTCTGGAACAGTTAGTGGAACTGAAGAAAGAACGAAACAGAAGGGTGCAGGAGGATCCTTTAAATTATTCGTCGCAAAGTGTATACAGTAGGCAGGTTTCTGTATATGATGATTTCGGTGAATATATAAAGAGCAATACAATAAAGGTAAAAGGTAATCCTAATCTTGGGAATATAAGACAAATCATGCTTGGTATTAGAAATCCGGGCGATATAGCAAGCTTTGACAGGATCAATGACGGTTTTCCGAAATCGGCTGAAGTTTGGTTTAACGAGTTGCGCTTATCCGATTTTAACAACAGGGGAGGATGGGCTGCTAATGGCAGGGTACAGGCACAACTGGCCGATTTTGGTGTAGTAAACATTGCCGGTAGCACAAGCACTCCAGGATTTGGCAGCATTGAAGAGAAGGTGGAAGAACGCTCCATGGAAGAGGTTAATCAGTATGATATCTCGACAAACCTTGAACTTGGTAAGTTTTTTGCTGAAAAAGCCAATGTTTCTATTCCGCTTTATTTTGGCACATCCAAAACTATTATCAATCCGGAGTATTTTCCTAAGGATCCCGATATTAAATTCGAGGATATTCTTGCCGAAGCACAAACCAAAGCTGATCGTGATAGTCTGAAATTGATTTCTCAGGATTTGACCACACGGGCAAGTATCAATATTACAAACATGCGCTGGAATAAGCGTTTTAAAAAAGTTGAATTATTGTCTCCGGCAAATTTATCGGCCAGTATTGGTTATACTCAAACTTTGGCTCACAATTATAGTACTGAGTACAATAACCTATGGAAATATAATTTGGGTCTGAATTATGTCTACAATACGCGACCGAAAAATATACAACCTTTTAAAAAGTCAAAGAAATTCAGAAAGCCGGCATTCCAGCTAATTCGCGATCTGAATTTTAATCCCTATCCGTCTCGGTTTTCTCTGGGTACTCAATTCGATAGGAATTACCAGGAAATGAAAATGCGAAATGTATTCGAAGATATCGAATTGCTGATAGAGCCAACAGTTAACAAGGATTTCACCTGGAACCGGAAATTTGATGTCAAGTGGGACTTTACACGTGCATTGAGGATGGATTATTCGGCTACAACTATTGCCCGGATAGATGAGCCTCAGGGTCAGCAGGATTTATTTATCCCTGACAATACACTGTGGAAGGATTCTGTTTGGAACAGTATACGCGAAGGCGGACGAAATATGAATTACACTCAGAAAATGGATCTTAATTATACTGTCCCTATAAATAAGATCCCGGGCTTCAACTGGATAAATCTTAACACTTCATATGGAACCACCTACAACTGGCTTCGAGGTGAAATAGTACCTGGCAGGATTTTAGGAAATACAATTAAAAATTCAAATTCGATCAAAGCCAATACTACCCTGAATTTGAGAAGCCTGTATTCGAAAATCGGATACTTAAAGAAACTGGATGCCAAATATTCAAAGCCCAAATCGACCCGGACAAAAGCTCCCGAAAACATGCGCTATAAAGAAGTGCGCTATGAGCAACGTACATTTTTTAAGAAAGATGTCCCTAAAAATATAAACCATAGATTAAAAACCGAGAATGTGGAAATTCAGGTTCTTGATGCGGATGGAAATGAGATTGAAGTTGAAACCAGTATTGTAAACGAGAACAGGATTACAATTACCGCCACCGAAGATCATACGGGAGTAACAGTTATTGTTGTGGGTAAAATTCCCCGGGGCCAGAATCCGATTATCTTTCTTGCCGAAAATAGTATTCGCCTGTTAACCGGGTTTAAGACAATTAGTATTTCATGGATGCAATCATCGGGGAGCGTACTTCCTGGCTTTACTCCTGAAATCGATTTATTTGGGATGAACTTCTCCGATAATAATGGTGCACCGGGCTGGCCTTTTGTGTTTGGGATGCAGGATACTGGTATTGTTCGCAAATTCATCGACAGGGATTGGCTTACAAGAGAAAGTACATTTAGCAAACCCTTTCAGTTTAACAGGAGCAAAGAACTTAATATCAGGGCAACCTATGAACCTTTCAAAGGATTAAGAATCGATTTTAATGCAAGCCGGTCGTACTCGGAATTCAATGAACAGCTTTACTTTTATGATGATTCTTTGGGGCTCTCTAATTACGGCAATTATTTTATCGATCATATTTATACCGGAGGAAGTTTTTCGATTTCAGTAATTACACTATCAACAGCATTCGAACGGCCCAGTGAGAAAAATAACTGGCATTCTCCGGCCTTTGATCGTCTCAATGATAACCGGTCGGTTATATCTGCCAGGCGTTATCGCGAACGAATCAACAGCAGTGAGGAATATAACTATACACTATATCATGGCGATGCCGAGCAGTTTTACGATGGCTATGGACCTACATCTCAGGAAGTGCTTATACCTGCATTTCTTTCAGCCTATACCGGAGTTGACCCTCAAAATATTACGTTGGAAGCTTTTTTCTGGACTATGATGCCCAATTGGAAAGTCTCTTTCGATGGTCTTTCTAAACTGGATTTTATCCAGAAATTCCTCAAAACTATAGTATTATCGCATTCCTATAAATCCACATATTCAATTACCGGTTTTGGTACTAATGTCAGTTACTTCGACGACTTCGAATCAGGAATATTTGACAGCGGTGACGACATTCGTAGCGTAATGCGTGATAATCAACTTAATTATATTGCGCAATATCAGTATAGCTCGGTTTCCATTAAGGAACAAATGAGTCCCCTGATTGGATTTGATATGACCTGGCATAACAGCCTTCTGACGAAATTCGAGATTGGCAACACCCGTATGGTACTTTTGAGTCTAAACAACAACCAGGTAAATGAAACACGTAATAGAGATTACACTGTTGGAGCAGGATACAGGTTTAAGGAGGTGCCTCTTAATATCACAGCCGGTGGTACAAAACGACAAATAACCAGCGATCTTAATGTACGTTTCGATATTTCGTTGCGCAATAATGTTACCATTATACGTTTTCTCACCGAACAACTGGACGAAGTAAACGATTATAGGGTAACCACTGGGGCTAAAAGAGTAACAATGGGTCTTACTGCCGACTATGTATTCAGTAAAAACTTCAATGTCCAATTCTTTTTCGACAGGGAAGTTAATACACCCTTTACTACAACTACATTTAAAACAGCTGAAACAAATATTGGATTCAGTTTGCGACTCTCTCTTTAATTCGATGGCAAGAAAGAGGAGAATGAAAGCACTTCAATAAAAAGACAGAAGTGAAATTTTCTATATTCCCTTTTTTGGATATTTGTATATTTACAGGAAAGATCAAAATAAAACACGAGCTATGAAACAAGCATTAAAAAATCATCATTTTTTACACAAACAAGTATGATTATTTTTTTAATGCGGTTCCATACGACCATTAAAAATTAAAAAATAAACGTATGAATATTCCCGATAATGTTAAGTACACTAAGGATCATGAATGGATCAGAATAGAAAATGGTAGTAATGCTGTTGTAGGTATCACTGATTACGCTCAAGGCGAACTTGGTGATATCGTTTTTGTAGAAATTGAAACACAAGGCGAGCAACTGGATAAAGGTGAAGTTTTTGGAACTATAGAAGCAGTGAAGACTGTATCGGATCTTTTTATGCCGGCATCGGGCGAAATTACCGCCATTAATGAAGAACTGAATGATTCGCCTGAACTCATCAATAGCGATCCGTTTGGGAAGGGATGGTTAATAAAGGTTCAGCTTACTGATGTTTCGGAATTGGATGCGTTGCTTGATGCCGCACAATATGAAGAATTAATAAATTCTTAGCAACCGGAAAGTAGTTTTAAGTAATACATTTGTATTGAACCTTGTCCTGATGATTAGCAGGCAGCGGATACTCATACATTAGTACGAGCTATATTTAATTCAGCAATTTAAAATAATTGTGGTTGTTCATCATCCCAGAGAGTGGGATAATTATCGTCGAATTTTCGAAGAACTTCAGATATAATAGCCTCACGCATAAATTTAGCCTTATTTCGTACTTTAAACTTTTCGCAATACTGAGTAATTGCACTATGCTCTCTCGAATTAAACCGGATGGTCTGCGTTATCTCTCTCTTTAAATTAAGGTCCTTAGCTGTTTTTCTCCTCATAGTATTTCACGGCATAGGATTTATCCGAAAATACTAATTATTATAAAGGCTTCAGGATCATACTTATTAACAAGATTTGGTACACTATATATTTAGTAAAAGGAGTTCAGTGCTGGTGGAAATTGTAATCGATTGATCTTTATAGCCTTTAATAGATCAGGTATGGTGGAAAAGGATAAGAACGATTCCTGTTGAAAAGTTCTACCTCTTATTCCAAATCTTTTTGCTTTAGGATGGAAAATAATCCCTTAACACTAATCAGATCGAGTAGCAATGCTGTAAATAATCCAAATGTCGTAAGAATTATCATGCTCGCCAGCCATTGGATTTTCAAATACCTGAATAATAAAGAAATCAGGATTAGTATTGAAACATATCCGGTAAGCTTTAGTATGGTCCTATAATTGGCAGAAAGCTTGAATATTCTTTTTGCAAGTATTATATGAATTATAATTGTAAAAAATTGAACTGTAGCATTGGCTATAGCTGCACCATAAACCTTGTAGGTCGGTATTAGTATTAAATTTAAAGTTATACTCAGTATTACGGCACAAGCAGCCATATAATTCAACTGTTTAAGATTTCCGTTAGCAGTAAGCAGGGCACCAAAGGTATAACACACACACATTCCTATGTAACTTAGACTAAGAAAGGCATATATATCGCCAGATATTATTGAATGTTCGTGATACAGAAGATCGAATATTTCCCGGCGATAAAAGATTGAGGGAATAATGCCAGCCAGTGAAGGCACTATAAGCAATAGAAAAGAAAGCTGCAACAGCCCATCGATACGCTGATTCTGACGAATGTGATGCGAAAAGATAGGAAGAAGCAACAAAGGGAATAACAGCGCATAGTTCGACATGAAATCCAGTATCCGAAAGGCATGAGCAAAAATACCTGCCTGCAGGTCGCCATCGGGTAATAAAATTCGAAGAAGTACCGAGTCGATCCGGTAGTAAACAGCCATCAGTAAGACAAGCAGTGCATAAGGTTTGAGTTTTTGAATAACCGGAATAAGTTGCTTTATATTGATAGTAAAGCGGAACGATACGGTTTTCCCTAGTACCAAAAAAAAACTGGCCGTAAGTGTTACTGCATAAGCTAATGTCTGTGCCAGCACAAACCACATGATATGAAAGTTCCCGGAAGTAAGAGGATTAATTAAAAGATACCCCACAATAAGGATCATTATCAGGCGATCGAGAATGGAAATGATTCCCTCGGTTTTGAAAAATTGTAAACCACCGAGATTTGCCCTCATGGAAAGAATAAAGGAGGCCATGAACTGATTAAGTAATATTATGAGGAGTAATGGAATTTCCTGCGGGCGGATGTTCATAATAAGCGCAACCACAAAACAAATCAGCGCATAGGGTAGGGCCAGAATTAATTTCAGAATTACAATATTTGACAAATAACGGCTTATTAAAGCCGGATACTGGGCTATCTCCCTTCTTATGAAATTTTCGATGCCCAGATCCAAAATAATTTGAAAAATCAGGGCTGTATTAAAAAGTGAAAAGTAACTGCCATATATCTCGGCGCCTACATTATTTTGAACAACCCGATCGATACCAAATACATATAATGGTTTAATAATGACATTCAGAAAAACTAAAAATCCGAGATTTGTAATAAATTTCCTTTTCAATGTTATGCTATTATCAATGCAAAGGTAAAAAGATATAAATATGATGATAATCGGGGTGATTATTAATTGAAAATTGTTCAGATGGTTTAATTTTTTTATATTCACGTTCCCGCTATCAACAAGAAGGGCATTAATAATCAATCATTTCATAATTGTTACAACGATTCTTAGAAATTAATGAGTTGGAGGCAGGGTGTGATGAGGCAGGCAGGGGATGCCTGGCCGGCCCGGTATGTTCGGCAGCAGTTATCATGCCCTCTGATTATCATAACTCCGAACTTAACGATTCGAAAAAACTTTCATCCAGAATGCGAGACAAACTTCGGGAGGAGATAGAAAAAGTTGCCATCTCGTATGCCGTTGCATTTATCGATAACCATGTAATTGATGAAATAAATATACTTAAGGCTTCAATAATGGGAATGCACCATGCGCTGGATAAATTGGCAGTTCGTCCTCATCATATATTGGTCGACGGAAATAAATTTATCTCTTACAGGAATATTCCCCATTCATGTATTGTCAAAGGCGATAGTAAATTTATTTCGATTGCCGCTGCTTCGGTGCTTGCAAAAACTTATCGCGATGAACTGATGATGGAGTTACACAGTCGGCACAGTATATACGGATGGAACAAGAACAAAGGATATCCGACCCGGTATCACAGGACGGCCATTATGAATTATGGGATTACTGACCTCCACAGGCGGTCGTTTCACTTGATAGACACACAGACAGAGCTTGAATTTAAACATGAATACTACAAATAATTAGAAACATATATTAATTGATTGAATCATGAAAAGAGTTATTAGCATTGTTATAAGTATTGTTTTTACAGCTTCCATTTCTATTAGAGCCGACGAGGGTATGTGGATGCTTCCTCTGATCGAGAAACTGATAATGACAGATATGCAGGAACTGGGAATAAAATTGACTGCCGAGGATATATACAGCATTAATAATTCCAGTATCAAAGATGCGATTGTAATTTTCGATAGGGGATGTACAGGAGAAATGGTATCGGGAGATGGTTTATTGTTTACCAACCATCATTGTGGTTTGGACCAGATTCAATATCATAGTACACTGGAACATGATTATCTTATCGAAGGTTTCTGGGCAAAGTCTCATGAAGAAGAGCTTCCAAATCCGAATATTCAGGTGAGGTTCCTCGATCGGATAGAGGATGTTTCGGCCAGAATCAATGACGAATTAGTCGATAGTTTGACGGAGGATGAAAGGAGAACGAAAATCCGTGAAATTATTGATGAAATAGAATCTGAGGTGAACGAGGAAGAATATGAAGCCACGGTTCGTTCATTTTATGCCGGGAATGAATATTATTTATTTGTATACAAAGTTTTCAAAGATGTGCGCTTGGTGGGTGCACCACCATCCTCAATCGGAAAATTCGGATACGACACTGATAACTGGGAATGGCCAAGGCATACCGGAGATTTTAGTATTTTCAGGGTGTATACTGCCCCCGATGGATCACCCGCTGAATATTCAGCTGATAATGTACCTTTAAAACCCAGGCATTTTCTACCTATTTCACTGGATGGATTTCAGAAAGGTGATTTTACATTTATCCTTGGATATCCGGGAGGTACCGATAGGTATATGTCGTCCTATGGAATAGTTGAAACGATGCAGGTTCAAAATGCAAATCGTATTCGGATACGTGGAGAAAGGCTCGATTTGTTGATGAATGATATGCTGACTGATCCCCAAATAAAAATTCAATATGCTACAAAATATTCCCGGTCGAGCAATTACTGGAAATATTCTATTGGTCAGAATAATGGACTCAGAGTTCTTGATGTAATTGATAAAAAACAACAGGAAGAGATGGAATTCCAGCAATGGGCCAATGCTGATTCAGCTCGTTCAGCAAAATACGGGAACATTTTATCAGAAATGGAAAAGATTTATGCCAGCAAAAGAGAGGCTGAAATGAATTTCAATGCTATGACAGAAGCGTTTTTTATAGCTTCTGAGATTATAAGTTATATTGCCGACTTTAATTATTTATATAAACTTATGAGAGCAGAGGATACCGATCCGGAAGAAATTCAGGAAGAGATTCTGTTATTAAAAGAGGAAGCAGAAGACTTTTACAAGGATTATAATTTGCCTACTGATATCCGGGTAACAAAAGCCATGTTTGTACTTTACAGGAATTTAATTAAGCCTGAAAGATATCCGGAAATATACGCTGAGATTGATAAAAAATACAAAGGCAGTATTGATAAATTTGTCGATCATCTTTTCACTCATACCATGTTTACAAATAAAGAAGAAATATTGACTTTTCTTGAGAATCCTTCGGTGAAGATTCTTGAAAAAGACAGAGGTTTTAAGATAACACGAAGTATTTTTGTGAAATACTTTGAAGAGTTTACGGAGCTTGATGGATATGATTTGGAACTTGAAAAGTTAGAAAGGTTTTATATGCAGGGAAGAATGGAAATGTATCCGGAGAAGTTTAAATATCCCGATGCTAATTTTACAATGCGTCTGACCTATGGCACTGTAGAAAATTATTCTCCACGAGATGCTGTACATTATGATGAAATTACTGTATTGAAAGGAGTTATGGAGAAGGAAGACACTTCAAATTTTGAATTCGTTGTCCCTGATTATTTAAAAGTATTATACGAAAAGAAAGATTATGGTCCCTATGGAGTCAACGGACAGATGCCGGTATGTTTTATAACCAATAACGATATTACAGGAGGAAATTCTGGAAGTCCCGTATTAAATGCGCGAGGCGAATTAATTGGACTTGCTTTCGATGGAAACTGGGAGGCTATGAGTGGCGATATTGCCTATGAACCGGATTTGCAGCGCTGTATCTGTGTCGATATCAGATATGTATTGTTTGTAATCGATAAGTATGCAGGAGCCACTAACCTTATCGAAGAGTTGAAAATTGTGAATTGAAACAGGAATAACCATGCAGCTTAATTTTCTTGATATTATTACGGTTTTCATGGTTCTCTTTGCCGTAATCGACATTACGGGTTCAATTCCCATTATTCTGGAATTGAGAAAGAAAACAGGAGAAATTTTACCCATGCGTACAACCCTGGTTGCATTTGTGTTAATGTTGCTCTTTCTTTTCCTTGGGGAACCCTTACTGAATCTCTTCGGTGTCGATCTTTCATCCTTTGCTATAGCAGGGGCATTGATATTATTTTTTATCGGATGGGAGCTTGTATTGGGGATAGAAATTTTCCATTATGAAAAAACCAAAGGAGCAGCAATTGTTCCGGTGGCTTTTCCTCTTATTGCCGGGGCAGGTTCAATGACTACCCTTATTTCTCTTAAAACTGCATATGGTATCTGGGATATTCTGGTTGCCTTAACTCTCAATATGGTATTTGTATTCTTTGTATTGCGGGCAACTAATTTTTTTGAGCGCATCCTTGGTGAAGTCGGAATCCAGATTCTTAAAAAAGCTTTTGGAATTATTCTTCTTGCTATAGCAATTCGCTTGTTTCTATCAAATACAGGAATAAAAATCCCCGGTGGTGCCTGAAATTACAGTATATACCGATGGAGCTGCAAGTGGAAATCCTGGTCCGGGAGGATATGGTGTTGTATTACAATCGGGTAAACACTACAAAGAAATTTCCCGGGGATATAAGCTAACAACAAATAATCGAATGGAATTGCTGGCGGTAATTATTGCCCTTGAAGCAATTAAAGTTAAAGGCAGTAAAGTGAATATATTTACTGATTCACGCTACGTTTGTGATGCGGTAGAGAAAGGCTGGCTGATGGATTGGGAGAAGAAAAACTTTAAGAAGAAGAAAAACGTCGACTTGTGGAAACGGTTTCTGAAAGTTTTTCGTATACATAGCGTGAAGTTCCACTGGGTCAAAGGACACGCGAACATTCCGGAGAACGAGCGCTGTGACAAACTTGCTGTTCAGGCATCTCAGCAAAAAGACTTGCTTATAGATGAGGAATACGAGAAAGAGAGTGATCAGGGAGCAATATGATGAAAAACAAATAATAATATATCTTCACTTGAAGTTATTATAACAGGAATGCTAAACAAATCCTGCAAAGATATTATTCTATATTTTAAAGGTTCTATTAGTTATGATGCTATTGGTGAACTGATTGTTTCCCTGAAAGATAAAATGAAGGAGGACTTTACACAATTTGGGAATTATAAGAGACTTCTTACTCTCATGATTGAATCTTTGGAAAACATAGTCCGATATACTAATAGTCTTCCTGCTAATGATAAACTTATAAAGCAATATCCGGCTGAGTTTATGATCTGTCATGACAAGAAAACTTATACAGTTGAAACAGCCAACATTATCCAAAACACGGATATTCCACTCCTGGAAAAAAAATTCAAAATGTTAAGAAAAATGAACCCGGAGGAAATTAAAGAACTTTATAAAGCTACCATTACTAACGGAAAGTTTTCGGAAAAAGGCGGAGCCGGGTTAGGATTAATCGAGATGGCAAAAATTGCAGATGAAAAAATAAGGATTGAATTTTCGGCAGTTGATGAAAATTTCTCTTATATTATCCTGCGGTTAATGATTAAACAAGCATAATTGGATATTAGGTAAACAGGAATGACGAAAGGTATACGTCTTCGTGCAGATTATTGTCCAATATCGCACATTTCATTTTGCTATGCATAATTTTAAATATTTGATTTAATGATATTTAAATAATGCGGTTCGATAATTGTATTTTTCTCCCAATACATTAGTATGATCAGGAATTTTGTTATAATAACGCTTCGCAGCATAGCAACTCACAAAGTCTATACTTTCATAAATATTCTGGGTTTGGCAGTTGGCATGGCATGTGCACTCATGATCTCAATTTATGTTCTTCATGAAACAAGTTTTGATAATTTCCATCGCGATGCCGATCAGATATTCCGGGTTAGTGTTAATGGAAGGCTCAGGGGACAACCCCTTAATATAGCAATGACTTCTGCCCCAATGGCACAGGCATTAGAAGAGGAATATCCTTCAGTAGAATCTGCTCTTCGGGTAGCAAAATTTGGAGCCTGGCTGGTTTCATACAACGATATACGATACAATGAAGATAACTTCCTGTTTGCCGATTCAAACTTCTTTAGTTTTTTTTCATTTAACCTTATAAAAGGTAATCCCGATAGTGTACTCAGCAAACCCAGGAGCCTGGTGCTTACCCGCTCAACTGCCATTAAATATTTCGGCAGTGAAAATGTGATAGGGAAAGAATTAATGATTGAGACTTTTGATGATCCATTCACTGTAACCGGACTGACGGATGATGTTCAGTCCAATTCTCATTTTCATTTCGATATGATTGGATCCTTAATCACTCTGAATAAATATTTACGGCCGGTATGGGTAAGTCATAGTGTATATACCTACATAAAAACCGTACCGGGTACAAAAGCAAGTTCTCTTGAAATGGAGATTGATGCTTTAGTTGAAAAGAATATTATTCCGGAGGTTGAGAAATTTCTGAATATACCCATTGAAGATTTTCTTGATGGCTCAAATGAACTGCATTACAACCTTCAGCCCTTAAAAAAGATACATCTCAATTCTAATCTGGATGTTGAACTCGAAGCAAATGGCAATGGATTATACGTTTATGCATTCGGGATTCTGGCATTATTAATCATTTTTATTGCCTGTATGAATTTCGTTAATCTCTCTACAGCTAACTCTTCAAATAGGGCCAGAGAAGTAGTATTAAGAAAAATTGTGGGTAGTGAAAGAAGAATGCTGATTTTCCAGTTTCTTACCGAATCGGTTGTTTTCAGTTTCCTTGCTTTGATCCTGGCATTATTAATAACAGAAATTGCCATGCCATATTTCAACAGTTACCTTGCTATCGACATGAAATTCAGCATGCTTAAGAATTTTTCTGCTATTAGTGCCATTGTATTAATTACGTTGTTATTAGGGCTATTGGCAGGAAGTTATCCTGCTTTCTTTATTTCATCGTACGAACCCGTGAAAGTGTTGCATGGCGTATTAAATAAAGGGATAAGGAGCCGAAAAGTGAGATCAATCTTTGTTATTATTCAATTTTTTATCTCAATTCTTATTATTATAATGACCATTGTAGTGATTGCACAAGTTGAATTTATGCTGAATAAAGAGTTGGGTTTTGAGAAGGAAAGAATACTGGTTATCCGCAGATCGGATGCTTTAAAGGATAGGATTGATGAATTCAAGGCAGAAATTCTCAGGCATCCCAATATAGAGTCGGTAACAAATTCGAATTCAATACCCGGCAGGGATTTTCTTGCATCAACTTATGTTTATGAAATCGATTCGGTGCGAAAAAATGTCTTTATGAATCAGATATTTGTCAACTATGATTTCAGTGAAGCTTTCGGTCTTACCCTTGCCGATGGCAGATTTTTTTCTCCTTCGGTTTTGTCCGATTCATTGGCATGTGTAATTAATGAAACTGCTGCCCGGGAGATAAAATCAGGAAGCGTGATTGGCACTTACTTTGAAGCTCCTGCCATTAAGCATGAAGGGGATAAGTTAAAAATCATTGGTGTGGTAAGGGATTTTCATTTTGAATCGGTTGATAAACCCATTGAACCGCTGATTATTTCTTTGATGCCTGGGAATTGGGAAGGATATTTGGACGTAAGATTAAGTAGCAAGGGAGTGGACAGGTCCATTAAATATCTTGAGGAAACATGGCAGAAATACACTTCCGAATATCCCTTCTTGTATTTCTTTCTGGAAAAGGATTTCGATCAGAACTATCGTTCGGTAGTTCGCACCAGCAAGGTTCTCGTACTTTTCGCTCTTCTATCGGTCTTTGTGGCCCTCCTTGGTTTATTTGGTCTGATTCTCTTTACAACAAATCAAAGGGTACATGAAATTGGAATACGGAAAGCTTCCGGGGCAAGCTATTATCAGATTATAATGCTGTTGGTAAAAGAAACTGTTCTGTTGATCCTATATGCCTCCGCAGCCGCATGGATTGTGGCTTATCTTATTATGCAATTCTGGCTGAAGGATTTCTACTCACGGATTACCCTTTCACCAAAATATTTCATTTATTCGTCTGCTATCGTTATGCTATTAGCATTAGCGGTGGTGTTATATCAGTGTTCCCATGCTGCAAAGAGCGATCCCGCCGAGGCGCTGAAAGCAGACTAAAAGGAATCCGGTATATTCGTTACATTTATTCTGATCATCCCATTACTTTTTTTAATTTCAACTTTATATCCTATCGGATTAAAAAATAATCTAAAAAAAGAGGTTACTTTTTTGAAATAACCTCTTTTAAAAATTTGTGGTTAATTATTACCAGAAAACAGTATATAATATGGCAAGGATTATCAATATGATATAGGCACTAATATTAAATGCCTTGCCAGTCATAAAGGTTTCTTTCAGCAATGGAATAGCTTTTGGATTATCGTCGCCTTGTCCGGATCCCAGACTAACGCCGATTATCACTACAATAGTTATGATACAGGTGTACAACATCTGATCGAGGAAAGGCATATCAATAGGCAAAAGCTTAAGCAGCAGGGCAACCGGGATTGAGGCCAGAACACCCACAATGGCTCCTTTTGTATTGGTTTTCTTCCAGAACAGTCCCATTATAAAAACGGCAAGGATACCCGGACTTACAAGTCCTGTATATTCCTGGATATATTGAAACATTTGTTCAATAGAACCCATTGTTGGTGCTACTACACATGCTATTACCAATGCTACCAATACTGCTATGCGCCCTACATTTACCAATTGTTTATTGGTAGCCTTTTTTGCTATATAAGGTTTATAAATATCCATCGTAAATATGGTAGCTGTTGAATTTAGCATGGATGCCAGTGAGGATACTATGGCAGCAGCAAGAGCAGCTACAACAAGCCCTTTTAATCCAACAGGTACAAACCGGCCAATTAACCAGGGATAAGCATGATCGTTATTGGCACCTGCAATTCCTGAGAATACAGAACCAGCACCTTCAGTATCCTGTGTGAACATTACAAAGGCTATGATTCCCGGGATAACGACTATAAGGGGTATAATTAATTTCAGGAAGGCTGCAAATGCCAGACCGCGTTGCGCTTCCCGCAGCGATTTTGCAGCCAATGCCCGTTGTATAATATATTGATTGAATCCCCAGTAGTATAAGTTGGCAATCCACATACCCCCAATAAGCACCGCAATACCTGGCAGGTTTGTAAACTGTGGGTTATCACTTTTAAGGATCATATGAAATTTATCGCCGGCTACATTATAGATATGTGACAGCCCCTGCCCAATACCACCTTCAGGAGTAACATGGTGTAAAGCAATTATGGTGGTTATAATTCCACCGATTACCAGTAGTATCACTTGAATAACATCGGTCCAGGCTACAGCCGACAGACCACCCCATAGGGAATAAGCCGCAGCAAAAAATGCCAGGCCTGCAATAAACCAGATTATCATGTCCCCTGATCCATTCGCCATAATAGTATCAAGTGCTTTTGCACCTAAAAACAATACCGAGGTGAGGTTTACGAAAATGAATAACGCTATCCAGAAAACGGCCAATATGGTTTTTAAATTAGTGTTGAACCGCTTTTCAATGAACTCAGGAATTGTATAAAGTCCCTGTTTAATGAAAATAGGCAGAAAATATTTGGCAACAATTATTAGGGTTATTGCGGCCATCCATTCATAGGAAGCTATGGCAAGACCTACTTTAAAACCCGATCCGGACATGCCAATAATTTGTTCGGCCGAAATATTGGCAGCAATCAGTGAGGCTCCAATGGCCCACCATGGTAAGGATTTACCTGCCAGAAAATAATCTTCGGTAGTTTTTTCCTTTCCTTTCTTTGTCCGTGAAACCCATAAGCCTACGGTCACAATAACGAGAGCGTAGATTCCGAAGATGAGATAATCAGGAAATTGAAATTGGCTCATAGTAATAATTATTAGAAGTTTGTTTTATAATGTTTATCTGATTGTTCCTGTAGTCTTAAAGCGCTTTGTTCGGCTGTAAAATCCCGTTGTGGATTGGCAAGCATTTCATAACCTACCATGAATTTCTTCACTGTGGCAGATCGAAGCAGGGGAGGATAGAAATGCATATGCAAATGCCATTCAGGATGTTTTTTTCCATCGGTCGGCGCCTGGTGAAATCCCATAGAATAAGGAAAAGATGTTTGAAAAAGATTATCGTAACGTATGGTAAGTTGCCTGTAAATATCAGCCAGATGGTTTTTTTCATCATCGACCAATTCTGCCAGATTACTAATATTTCTTCTGCTTACGATCATGGTTTCGAATGGCCATACTGCCCAATAGGGTACCAGGGCTACAAAACTGGTATTGGAACAGATAATACGTTCTTTTTTTCTGAGTTCGGCTTCGAGATAATCGGTCAGTAATGTTCTGCTATGTTCTTCATAATAGGCCGAAAGTTGGGATTGTTCTTTAGCAACTTCGACAGGAATATCGCTCTGTGCCCAAATCTGACAATGAGGATGAGGATTGCTGCAACCCATCATATTCCCCTTGTTTTCGAAAATCTGGACATGGTTAATAAAATCCTTTCTGCCTAAGTCTACATACTCGTCGATCCACAATTCAACCACATTCCTGATCTTGTTTATTTCCATTAAAGGAACGGTTAAATTGTGCTTTGGAGAGAAACATATCACCTTGCAGATCCCCTGTTCCGATTTGGCAACAAACAGGTCGTTCTCATTAATCCTGCCCTCAGGTATATCGGGAAGCAAACTACTGAAATCGTTAGTAAAAACAAAAGTATCGGTATAGTCTGGATTCTGGACTCCGGCAGCTCTTGTATTTCCGGGGCACAGATAACAGGAAGGATCGTATTCAGGAAAACTGCCTACTTCTGCCGTTTCAACCTGTCCCTGCCAGGGTCGTCTGGAGCGATGCGGTGAAACCAGTATCCATTCACCTGTAAGGGGATTGTATCTTCGATGAGGATGATCTTTTGGATTGAAACCTGCCATGTTCAGACATTAATAGTTTACAATTTTGCCGGCGCCATCCGCTATTTTTACCCGGTATATTTCAGTTTCGATATTCGTCTTCTTTTTATATTCCTTTTCTACCGTGCTGATAAATTTTTTAGTTCCCTCTTTTCTGACCAGATTGATAGTACACCCGCCGAATCCTCCACCCATCATCCTTGAACCCAGCATTTGTGTATCCCTGAGGGCAATATCGACTAATATATCCAATTCCCTGCAGCTCACCCCATATTCTTTACTAAGGCCATGATGGGTTTCGTACATAAGTTTACCAAATGTAGTAAAATCATTCCTTAATAATGCCTGGCAGGCATTTTCAACTCGCAGGATTTCATGAATTACATAATGACACCGTAGGTAGACATTTTGATCCATCAGAGTTTTTACTTCTTCAAGCATTTGAGGTTTAACGTCGCGAAGCGATTGTATATGAGAGTATTTATGTTGTATAATTTCAACACCTTTCTCACATTCGGCCCTCCGGATATTGTATTCCGATGAGGCAAGGGAGTGCTTTACTTTTGTATCGCAAAGAATGATATCGGCATCACTAGTTGTAAAGGGATAATGTTCATAGTCAAGACTCCGACAGTCGAGTTTCATAACATGGTTTTTTTTGCCAAAAATGCTGGCAAACTGATCCATGATGCCGCACATTACTCCGGCGTATTCATGCTCGGCTTTTTGTGCCATAAGTATAAGTTCCGAATCGGCAATTCCAAAATTATATTGGTCGTTCAGACAAATGGCAAAACCACATTCGAGAGCTGCCGACGAAGACAGACCGGCACCCTGGGGAATATCACCTCCAAATACACAGTCGATACCACCTGGTGTTAATCCCCTTTTCTGAAATTGCACAGCAACACCAATAAGATAGTTGGCCCAGTGCGTTTCGGTTTTTTTTAATTCATTGAGTCCAATCTCGCAGTATTCATCATAGTCAACCGAATAGAGGCGCAGCTTATGTAGCATATTTTTGCCAGTGGCAAAATAAATGGCTTTGTCGATAGCTGCCGGAAGCACAAAACCATTATTATAATCGGTATGTTCGCCAATAAGGTTTATTCTGCCTGGAGCTCTATACAGAGACGGTTGTGACTCGAAGGTTGTGAGAAATTTTTCTTTCAGTGCTTGTAGTAATTCTGTGGTGTGCGACATTTAAAAATCGGATTTTTCATTGTATACTGACTGTGCGTAAATATATAAGAAAAATGGGAATGGGAAGGATTGTATTTTTGTTTTAATCCTCCTTCGCTTTCCGCTACGGCGGACGAGAAGGTATGGTTTAATTCCCAGTAGCTTGCTGCGGAAGAAAGAGTCCAGAGCTTGCTCTCAGGTTTAATACCATTTATTGGTATGTAAAATCGTCTTCATTCTAGCCAACCCGTTCTTCAGTTACATCTCTGGATGAATGATACGATTCAGATAATATCCCGTTGAGTACTTATTAATTTGGGCTTGATTGAACATGATACTGGCATTTTTGTTTTTATCATAATCATAAATTGTAATTGTTCAACTTATATACAAAACATTTAAACAAAATTGACATGTCAGTACTGGTAGGTAAAAAAGCACCAAAATTTAATGCACCGGCTGTAATTAGAGGTGGCGAAATGATAGATAGTTTTTCACTCGATCAATATTTGAATAAGAAATATGTGATCTTCTTTTTTTATCCGGCCGACTTTACTTTTGTCTGCCCTACGGAAATTATAGCTTTTGAGGATAAAATGCAGGAATTTGAAAAAAGAAATGTAGCAGTTGTTGGATGTTCCGTTGACTCGAAATATTCGCATTGGAAATGGCTACAGACCGAAAGGAAAGAAGGAGGAATAAAAGGAGTAAAATATCCGCTTGTAGCTGATCAGTCCCAGACAATATCGGCGAATTACGATGTTTTGGCTGGAGAATGGGAATACAACGATGAAGGCGAAGCAAAATTTACTGGTGTTCCGCAATCGTACCGCGGATTATTTCTTATCGATAAGGATGGTATGGTACGTCATCAGGTAGTAAATGATATGCCTATCGGAAGAAGTATTGAAGAAGCCCTGCGTATTGTTGATGCCTTACAATTCTTCGAAGAAAACGGAGAAGTATGTCCTGCCGACTGGCACAAAGGAGATAAAGCCCTGAAAGAAACCCAGGAAGGGATTTCCGGTTATTTAGCTTCCAGGTAGTTAGTATAGGGTATCCGGGTTATTCTATTTACTGAGGAGGAGTTGTGTATTCTAAAGTTTAATTATGAATTTTTCCTGTCGAAAAACGGATTTTTGCTTCCTACACTTAAAGGGATTCCATAAATAATTTTTACATCCTTACCCAGCAGATTCATTTCTTTTACGGCTTGTCCTACTGTATACATAATACGATTATCAACCCGGCTGTCCATGGCAACACTCACAGCCGAACCAATGGCTATGCCCAGGTCGCCGGTGTTGAATACGCAGGGTATGTCGGCGTGTTTGTCTTTCTCATCGCAATTTTCAAATCCGCACATACCACAAATTTTTAAACGCATGGGATTTATCTTACTTCCCAAAAGCAGCATATAGGGTGCAGCCAGTATATTTTCCGCATCGCGTGCAAAGGAATGGGGCCATCCCTTTTTATCGACCAGTTGCTTCATTTTTGCCGATATGGAGGCAATGGTTTTTTCATCGGCACAACTGATTACCATATTATCGATACCCTTGCCTTTTGGAGCTGTACGGGCCGCAATCATCATTTTTAAGGCTACATCATGAATAGCGTTCCTGCGAATTTCTTCTTCAGTTTTCATAGCTAGGTAGAGTTAGATAGTTGGTTATACGCCGCGAAAATAGTAACAATTCTTTATTTATAAGCTTCAATGGCAAGCGATTTGAAGAGACACCAGATCTTTTTTCCGGGTTTTAGCTCCAGTGCATTTCCCGAATCGAGTGTGAGTCGTGTTATAATTTTAATACCGCAATCGACGATACATACCAGGTGATTGTGATGCTGAAAAATAGTAACGACCTTTCCCTGGAACTGATTTCGTATAGAGATATTTTCCACATGGGTTAAGGACAGGGCCACATCGGCACCCCGAAGCAAAACCTTCACCATATCGCCGGGATGAAACAGAAACTCATCACTTTCGATGTTAAGAACCTGTTTTCCCTTTTCATCCATCTGTACTTTCGTAATTCCTTTTTTCGTGAGGGTTTCTGCTACCCTGCCTGTAAAAATGTTGTAGTAATTTTCACTGAGTCCGTCAAATTCCGGTATTTTTTTCTGCCGTATCAGCTCCAAGTAGGAGTCTGGTTGTTCCATCAAACCGTCTTTGATCAAAAGAAGATTTTGGGTCAGCATCAGCAAATCTTTTAGTTCATGACTTACTACTATAACCGGGATGTTAAGATGATGGATCACGTTATTGATCAAAGAAATCGTCTGTTTCTTAATAACCGGGTCGAGTGAGGTGAAGGGT
The DNA here is from genome assembly GCA_964592225.1 of uncultured Bacteroidales bacterium. Classification (GTDB taxonomy): domain Bacteria; phylum Bacteroidota; class Bacteroidia; order Bacteroidales; family UBA10428; genus UBA10428. The sequence goes on along the minus strand of CAZQCO010000043.1, from coordinate 4,689 downwards.
TCGTCCAGCAGGAGTAGTTGTACATTACTCATGAGCGTCCTTCCGATAGCCACCCGCTGATTCTGTCCTCCCGAAAGTTGATCCGGCCGGCTTTTCAGCAAAGCGCGTAACTGAAGCAGATCTACTACTTCATCGAAATATTGTTGATTGTGGGTATTCCGTTTCCAACCGTATTTCAGGTTGGTTTCCACGTTTAAATGGGGGAAGATCCTTCCTTCCTGGAATACATACCGGCCGGGACATGTGCCGGATCGCCCATCGAAAGGTAACCTGTAAACATAGGGGAAATGGGTGTATTAAAATAGACAGTATCAAGTGTGCCGGACTTTGGAGCGATAAGAACCAGCTTATTTTGGTATAAAGGCTTTCGTTGGCTGAATAAGTTCAGACTGTCGGCATAAAGCGCCCATTCTTCGCTGGCTGAAATAAAGATGTCGGTAATATTTCCCTGTTCGATCTGACGGGCCAGTGCACCGCTGGAGGCTAAGTTAAGTTTTACTGAAGCTGTATTTTGCAACATAAAACTATCCTTTAATTCTGTGATTACATTGGTCAGACTGGCTGCGCAAAATACCATTACTTCATCATCAGGTCTTTTCTCTGATGACCGGCAGCTTATCATGAAAAGTGAAATTAGCAGGCTAAGGGCGGAAATAGAGTATCTCATTGTTTCGAATGTATTAATATTTGATAATTTATTTTCTTAAAATATACCTTAATGGCTGTTAGTTATAATGTAAAATACCCTGAAATAATAACCAGGTATTAATACTGGCCGGTCAATTTCTCCGTTTATAACCTGAATGCTGATAAATCATCCGGTTGTTGTTTCAATAAGGCTTTAGTATCTTAGTAAAGATTTGTAAATTATTCTGAAGTTTATGACATTTACCGGCAAATCATCAGATACTATCATGAAGAAGTTTTTGTCATTCCGATATGGATTTATTTTCCTGTTTCTTTTAAATATAGTGATGTTATCAGGGTGTGAGGCGAAAATAGACTGTAAGGGTTGTGATAAAGAAGCTCCCTGGTCAAATATTGAATCGGACTACTGTTATCCTACGAAAGCCCAGTGCGAAGCCACTGAAGGAAAAGAATGTGAGAAGTGTAATTAATCCGGAAGTATTTCCAGGTTATATTTTCGCTTAACTGTAGACATGGGTTTATATTAAAAATTTCAGACACCAACTAAATCGTTATTCCTTCTTCGTATTCCCGTAAGGGTTTTTGTTCAACCCGTATCAGGTTTTGAATGGCATAGCCCCTTTCTTTGGCTTGTTTAACCAGCATTGTATAAATTTCTTCCGGCATGTAGGGTCGCCGGCATAAAATCCATAGGTAGTTGGGTGAGGAGCTGCCTACCAATGCATATTCATAATTAACCGTATCCAATTCAAGTACCAGGTAATCGGCATAAAAGAACAGAAAAAACGATACTTTCAAGTGTCCGATACCGGTAGTATCGGCAATTTTAGCTTTACCTTCGATGGTTTTGTATTTTCCTTCGAAAGATCCTTTATAGCCGGCATTTTCGACCTTGATTTTCCCGTCGCTGCGAAGCGAATAGGTTGCGGTCACACCTATCAGCTCTTTTTCAAAGGAATGAGGGAAACGGGCTATTTCGTACCAGGAACCCAGGTAACGGTCCAATTCGAAATTTGCAACAGGTTTATTATCAATCACCTTTTTATCGGTTTTATCAGCGTTTATACATGAAATAAAACTAATCAGAACACTTATTGCTACTATTTTCATTAATTTTTTACTCATCATTTGGGTTAAGTTATGATAAATTTATCATTAACTGTACTCCTTCACTGTAAATGATTTTTAAAATCAAATTCTCTATATAACGGAAGCTGATTTTTCTGAAGTGGAACTTATATCTTACTTATGATAATCAAAAGGAGGGATGCTCTCGAATGTTTGGTACTGAATCGGTTTTTATGTTCAACTATATCGAAAGAGAGATAAAAAAAAACAATATGCTGTGAATGGCAGGGATTGAAAATCAGGTTGCCGGAGTTGCCTACAGGTGAGAACAACTAATTACCCATATCTTAATCAGTCGTTAATTCCTGCAAACAGCGGGGTATTTTTTATCCAGGATGAGGGATTTAACATCCAATCTTCGATGGCGTATTCTTCCGAATCGTCAGTCACGGTCTCTTCCCAGGAAGTACTATGAACATCATACATCCATTTTTCGAGACTCATTTCGTTTTCCTGCCAGCATGCATTATCCGGATTCAACATCCAGTTCTCAATTTCCATTTCATTTTCCGATGCTTCCTGTAAAGAAGCAGCATTGGAGTAAAGTGCTTCTGATTTACTTTCATTTTCAACTTTCTGAGTAGCTTTTTCCGAACCGATACAACTATCCTTATCTCCGTTGGAAGCCATTACAAAGGGCTGGATAAATAGAACGACAAGTACTGATAATACTATCAGACTGATTTTTTTGCCTGTGGTTAAACTTTTTTTGCACATGGTTTTGTTTTTTGTTGGTTGTCCGAAGTAAAACATTAAACATGCCATATACCTTAAATACCATTATATCAAAATTTTATATGTAAAAATAGTTAAGGAGGGAATTGTAAAAACTGAGCGCTTACCTGACAATCGGTGTACGTATCCGTACATCAAATTTCGAAAAGATGAAGTACTACATTGATGATCGATAGGTATAAAACAATGAACCCGCACTTTTATATAGTAATAAAAAGCGGGTCCGGTATATAGAAAGACAATCGTTATTCTTTTATCATCTTAGTTTTAGCAACAACAGTTCTGTTTTTATATACTATCAATTGATAGGTGCCCGGAACAAGTTTCGATGTGCGTAACGAATAATACTTGGTATCTCCGGTTCTGATTTTTAAAATTTCCTTTCCGTTCATGTCAATCAGAACAACCTGATCGAAACTACCCGATCTATTGGCATCAATAATCAGCTCGTTGTTAAATGGATTGGGGTAAAGCTGTATTGCAGATGATGCATCCTGGTGTTCAACACCGGATGGATCCATCATGTTGGGTACGATTTCAGGTCCAAATATTTCGAGTATACCGCCATTGGTTGAAGTCAGAGTGCCGGGCGTATAGCATAGGGTATAGTAACTCCCATATTGCAGGTTCGATGCCAGGTTCAATTCTATGATGCTCGGATCAGTATTTAAATTAGCCGAATTAATAGTTAAAGAAGTAACAGCGTACAACAGGAAATCAGATACACCAGAGGAGGGATCGTTCATGGGCTTATCGAAATGCAGGTATACAACACTTCCTTCCGGGTTATGATCGATACTTATAAGCCTGGGGCGTTCCGGTAGAGCATCGGCCAGGTTTAGGGCTATTTCCGTTTCGTCATTAATGGTAAGACACGATGCGGGGATCACGAGGTACTCATCGCCTGTTTTTACACCGATCTCATAATCGCCAAAGAAACCATGGAACGAAATGGTACCGTCGGCGGCCAACTTTGTTTTGATATAGGTCGACCATTTTTCGTGTATCAGGCGGTATACAGTATCGGCAGCAATTTTGGGGACCCTGTTTTCATCATAAATGCCGGAGCCGTTCCTCCAGGTAGGATCCTTAAAGCCCCACCATATAAGGCCTTCGACAGCCGGGTGCGAGAAGCAGACGCGCATCATCAGGCCATACGAGTCGGCCATACTCTGATCGTCGATATCCTGATCGTCGATCTTCATATCGAATTCAGTTACTTTTATGGGCAAGCCGAGTGTGGCTAACTGGTCGAATTTGGTTTTGATATCCGACCAGTTGAGGGTGCCTTCCATATGTCCCTGCACACCAATGCCATCAATGGGTGCACCCTCGTCGAGCATTTCCTGGATAGCAGTGATATATGCAGGTCCTGAGCCCCATACAATGATATTGAATTCATTCACAAAGAGCCGGGCGTCAGGATCCTCCTCGCGTGCCCATTTAAAAGCATTCCATTTTATCGAATCGCCTGCCTGCTCATAAAGCCAGGTTTCGTGAAGGGGTTCGTTTATTACATCATATTCCCTAATAGTACCCTGGTATCGGCTCACTTCTCGTCGAACCCGTGTTTCGCAGGCGTTATACAGGGGTTCACCTGTCAGTGACAATGTCCAGCCCGGCATCTGCCAGTTATCGTCGCCGCCCCAGATGAGGGTGTGTGCCCGTACATCCCAGCCAACCCGTTCGGCCCAGGCATATATGGTATCAACCTGGGTATAGAATACATTTCCCTCTGAGGTTTCCATGTAGGGCCATTTAAACTTTTCTACTACGCCGCAGTTGTAATATTTCTGAAGGACAGCCTGGTTCCAGCGCGATTGGACAGAAGTACCGATGGGTTCTACAATATTTCCCCACTGAAATTCATGTTTTTTCAGGCGGATATAAACAGAATCGGTAAGGGGGTTGTCCATTTCATCGGTGATACGAAAGGTGAAATCACCCTTACGAAGCGTATCAATGCGTTCTTCAGCCGTTTCGTACCAGGTTTGTGCATTTATATTAAGCATGCAGGAGAGCCAGATAGTTGCAATAAGATAACAGGTTCTTTTAATTCCGGAAACATAATCCCAATTCATGATTTTCGATTTTTATTTAATACTATACTATGAATTTATGAAAATTGCCGGAGAAGTTTGGATAGTTTTCAGGATAGAATACCAAATATAATGAATT